>NZ_JBPKJK010000148.1:0-21573 GCF_051756985.1 Saccharothrix sabaoui | reverse complement strand
CGGACCAGCCCCGGTAGACGGCCGCGCCCGCGCCCGCGTGCGGGAAGCAGAACAGCCGCGTGCCGGCGCCGGACGCGCCGAACGGCAGCCAGCGCGCGGCGGTGGTCGCCGCGGTCACCCGGCGTTCACCTCCAGGTACGCGGGCATGGGCTGGATCTGGCTCAGGTCGGACTCCAGCACCAGGTGGTCGCCGTCCCGGGCGACCTCGGCGAAGCCCGCGAACGCGTAGGTCACGTACATGACCCGGTTCCGGCCGGTCTCCACGAAGTCGGCCCGCAGCACCGCGCCGTCGGCCTTGGCCAACCGCATGATGTGGTTGAGCAGCACCGTGCCCACGCCCCGCGACATCACCCGGCACGACATGAGCATCATGCGCAGGTGCCACGCGGGCCGCCCGCGCTCGACCAGGGCCAGGCCGATCTTGCCGTAGCCGCCGTACCGGTCGGTCAGCGAGGCGACCAGCAGCAGGTGGTCGGGCGACTGCCGCAGCTCGTCCAGCTCCTCGTAGGAGTAGGTGCGCCCGGTGGCGTTGAGCTGGTTGGTGCGCACGGTCAGCTCCTCCGCGCGCTGGAGGTCCTCCTCCTTGGCCTCCTCGATGGTGAACACCATGTCCAGCGTGGACAGGAACTCCTCGCTGGTGCCCGCGTAGTCCTGCTCGACCCGGTCGCGCACCTCGGCCGCGCGGTACAGCTCGCGGCGGATGCGGGACTCGTCGGTGACGAACTTGGGCCGGAACTCGTCCGACTCCAGCTCCTCGGCCAGCCGCGCGGTGTCCACGGTCTTCACCGCGGGCAGCGCGTGGGCGACCTCGGCCAGCTCGAACGGCTGGTCGTCGACGAACGCAATCGCGTCCAGCCCGATGTTGAGCGACTTGGCGATCCGCTCGACCGACTGCGACTTGGGGTTCCAGTTGATCTGCGGGTGCAGGAAGTAGTCGTCGAGCCCCTCGGCCCGCAGCCGCTCCATCGCCGCGTCGTGGTCGTTGCGGCTGGCCACCGAGTGCAGGACGCCCAGCTCGTCGAGGCGCTTGATCTCCGCCACGACCTCCGGGCGCACCCGCACCCGCCCGTCCTCCAGGAGGGTGCCGTCCCACAGCGTGTTGTCCAGGTCCCACACCACGCACTTGATCCGACCGCGCTTCGGCTTCGCCGGAGCGGCGGTGTCCGCCGTCGTCACCCCGTCACCTCTCGATACGCCTCGGCCGCGATGGTCAGCTCCTGGATCTGGGTGCTGCCCTCGATGACCTCCATGACCTTGCTGTCCCGGTACAGCCGACCCACCGGGTGGTCCTGCCCGAACCCGTTGGCGCCGTGCACCTGCACCGCGTCACCCGCCACCCGGACCGCCGAGGTGGAGGCGAAGTACTTGGCCACCCAGGTGGCCATGATCGTCGCCGGGTCGCCGGCGTCCTTGAGCGCGCCCGCCTTCTCGCACAGCAGCCGCGCCGCGTCGCGCGCGGTCACCATGCCGCTGACCATGGCGCGGATCTGCGGCAGGTCGCGCAGCGGGGAGCCGCCGGCGGTGCGCGTGGACGTGTAGCTCGCGCAGGCGTCCAGCGCGGCCCGGATGATGCCCACCGAGCCGCACGCGACGCTGTAGCGGCCCAGGTCCAGCGCGCTGGTCATGACCGTCGCGGTCGCCCAGCCGCGCGGGCCGAGCAGGGCGGAGCCGTCCAGCCGGACGCCGGTGAACTCCACGGTGGCCAGCATGCTCGCCGCCGTGCCCATCACGTGCCGGACCGGGGTGACGCGCACGCCCGGCCGGTCGGCCTCCACCAGGAAGGTGCTCATGCCCTCGCCGGTGCGGGCGAACACCATGAACAGGCCCGCGACCTGCCCGCCGGTGATCCAGGTCTTGCGACCGTCCAGCACCCAGCCGTCGCCGTCCGGCACCGCGGTGGTGCCCTCGGCGGTGGAGTCGCTGCCGCTGTGGTCGGGTTCGGTCAGGCAGAACGAGCCCAGGACCTCCCCCGCCGCGAGCGGCCCCAGCCACCGGGCGTGCTGCTCGTCGGTGCCCCAGCGGTGCACCGACGCGGACACCATGGTGTGCACGGTCAGCATGCTGCGCAGCGAGGAGCAGCCGCGCCCGACCTCCTCGTGCACGCGCCCCAGGGTGACCATGTCCATGCCCGAACCGCCGACCTCGACCGGCAGGAACGGCGCCCACAGGCCCAGTTCGCCGACCCGGCGCAGCACCTCGTCCGGCAGCCGCTCGGCCCGGTCGAACTCGTTGGCGCGCGGGGCGACCTCCTGGTCGACGAACCGCGCGACCTCGGCCAGGTCCGCCGCCCGCGACGGCGCGGTCACCGCCTCCACTGACACGTCGACCGCCCGGCTCAGTGCGCGGCAGCGGCGGTGCGCCGCTGCACGAGCTCGGTCATCCGCTCCACCGTGCGGAAGTTGTCCAGCATCAGCTCCTCGTTGGGGATGCGCGTGGCGAACGCCTTCTCGATGAACATGACCAGCTCCATCGCGAACAGGGAGTTCACGAAGCCGAGGGCGAAGATGTCCTGCTCGTCGGTGAAGCTCAGCCGGGGGAACTTCGCGGCGATGAAGGAGCGGATCTCGGTGCGGACGTCCTGCGACATGCTCTGGGCCTCTCTCGTGGTGATGTGGTGGGTGCGGCGCCGGTCAGCCCGCGCCGACGCCGTGGTAGGTGTGGAAGCCCTTGCCGGTCTTGCGGCCGTGCAGGCCCGCGTCGGTCATCTGCTTGAGCAGCGGGCAGGGGCGGTACTTGCTGTCGTTGAACTGCTCGTAGAGCACTTCGACGCTGTAGAGGATCGTGTCCACGCCGATCAGGTCGGCGGTCTCCAGCGGGCCCATCGGGTGGCCGAAGCAGCTGCGGAACACCTCGTCCACGGTCTCGGCGTCGGCGACGCCCTCGTGGACCAGGAACGCGGCCTCGTTGACGGTCAGCATCAGCACCCGGTTGGACACGAAGCCGGAGGCGTCCTTGACCGGGATGGGCTTCTTGCCGATGGACTCCAGCAGCGCGCGGACGGTGTCCTTGGTCTGCTCGCTGGTGTGGTAGCCGGGGATGAACTCGCAGGCCGGCTTCATCGGCACCGGGTTCATGAAGTGCACGCCCATGACCTTGTCCGGGCGCGAGGTCAGCGCGGCGACCTTGGTGATCGGGATGGCCGAGGTGTTGACCACGAACACGGTGTCGGCCTTGCACGCCGCGTCCAGCTGCGGGTACAGGGCGCTCTTGAGCTGCCAGCTCTCGGTGATGTTCTCGATGACCACCTCCGCCTCGGCCAGCAGCTCCAGCGACGTGCCGGTGGTGATCCGGGACAGCACCTCGGCCGCGTCGACCTCGGGGCGGCCGAGCATCCGGGCCATCCGGCACTCCAGCTCGATCCGCTCCAGCGCCCTGGTCAGGGCGTCCGGGTCGCGGTCCACCAGGACCGCCTGGTGCCCGTGCTGCGCGAGGTCCTGGGCGACGCCGGTGCCCATGACACCGGCGCCGACCACTCCGACGATGGTCATCGCTCCTCCTTGACTGCGTTGTTCGTGGGGACGGTGCTCGTGGGGACGGTGCTCGTGGGGACGGTGCTCGTGGGGCCGGGGGCGGCGCCGAGCACGCCGTCGACGCGGCCGTGCGCGCGCCGCACCGCTTCGACCACGTCGTCGGCCGGTCCGCCGAACTCGTCGGCGAACACGACGGTGGCGCCCAGCTCGGCGCCCAGGCGGACGGCGAGCGCGCGGCCGGCCGGGTCGGTGTCGCCCTCGACCAGGTAGACCGGTCGGCCGGCGAGCGGGTCGGCCTCGCGGGCGCCGAGCGCGACGTCGAGGGCCGGTCCGGCGGTGGGCTCGACCCAGTGCCGCTCGCGCTGGAAGGCGTAGCCCGGCAGGGTCGTCTTGCGCGGCGAGCGGCCCTCGTGGTGGGCGCGCCAGTCGACGTCCACGCCGGACAGCCACAGCCTGCCCAGCGCCTCGGCCAGCGCCTCGGTGTCCGGCCTCGGGTCGGCCTCGCCGGGCAGCGTGGGCACGAGGTGCGCCCAGGCGTCCTGCGGGAACCCGGGGTGGCCGCGGAACATGCCGCCCAGCGACTGGCCCGCGCCCAGCTCCACCAGCGCGGTGCCCGGGTGCTCGGCGGCGAGGTGGCCGATCATGGTGGCGAAGCGCACCGGCCGGCACATGTGCTCGGCCCAGTAGCCCGGGTCGGCCAGCTGCCTGGCGGTGATCGGCAGGCCGGTGACGTTGGACAGGTAGGGCACCTCGGGCTCGGCGGGCTTCAGGTTGGCCCGCGCCCAGGCGGTCAGCTCGGCGGCGACGGGGCGCAGCGCGCGGGAGTGGAAGGCGTGCGAGGTGCGCAGCGGCCGGACCGGGATGTCGCGGGTGGCCAGCTTCCCGGCCAGCTCGGCGATCCCGTCGGCCGGTCCGGACACCACGACCGCGCGCGGCCCGTTGACCGCGGCCACGTCGAGGCCGAACCCGGCGGGGTCGCCCGCGGTGCGGGTCAGCTCCTCGACCGACAGCGGCACCGCGGCCATCGCGCCCGCGGGCAGCGCCGAGATCAGCCGGGCCCGGGTGGCGACCAGCGCGGTCGCCTCCTCCAGGGTGAGGCTGCCCGCCAGCGCCGCCGCGGCGAACTCGCCGACGCTGTAGCCGGCCAGCACCGCCGGGCGGACGCCCCAGGTGCGCAGCAGCACGCCCAGCGCGTGGTCCACCGCGAAGACGCCCGGCTGGACGACGGTGGTGTCGGCGGGCCCGTCGTCGGTCGCCCGGCCCAACAGCCGGGCGAGGTCGCCGCCGCCCGCGGCCCGGGGGCCGACCAGGCGGGCGACCGGGTCGAAGCCCAGGTGCGCCCGGAACAGCTCGGCGCACTCGTCGAGCGCGTCCCGGAACACCGGCTCGGTGGCGTACAGGCCGGCCACCATGCCGTCGTACTGCTCGCCCACGCCGGTGAGCAGGAACCCGGCGCGGCGCGGGGCCACGTCGGCGGCGGCGAGCACCCGGGTCGGCGAGGACAGCGCGTCCGCCGCGTCGGCGGGGCCCGTCGCCACGGTCATCCGCCGGTGCTCGAACGCCTTGCGGCCGTACTGGAGCGTGTAGGCGACGTCGGCCAGGTCCGACCACCCGGCGGCGCTGTCGGCCAGGCGGCCGGTCGCGGCGTCGGCGGCGGCCGGCGTGCGGCCCGACCAGATCAGCAGCTGGTGCGGGCGCTCGACGCCCCGGTCCGGCGCCTCCTCCTCGGGTGCCTCCTCCAGCACCACGTGGGCGTCGGTGCCGCCGAAGCCGAACGCGCTGACGCCGGCCAGCCGGGGCCGCTCGCCGCGCGGCCAGTCGGTCAGCTCGTCGACCACCACCAGCTTGTCGCCGGAGCGGGCGAGCTGCGGGTTGGGCGCGGTGAAGTTCACCGCGGGCGGCAGCTGCTCGTGGTGCAGGGCGAGCGCGGCCTTGATGAGCCGGGCGATGCCGCCGGCCTGGTTGATGTGGCCCAGGTTGGCGTCCGTCGAGCCGAGCGTCACCCGCTCGACGCCGGGCACGTCGAAGACCTCCTGGAGCGCGCGGATCTCGGCGATGTCGCCGAACGACGTGCCCATCACGGACGCCTCGACGTGGTCGACCTCGTCCGGTTCCACGTCGGCGGCGGCCAGCGCCTCGGCGACCACGGCGGCCTGCCCCGGCACGCCCGGCAGGTCGAAGCCCTGGCGGCCCCGGCTGCCCTCGTGGTTGACCGCCCAGCCGCGGATGACCGCGTAGACCCGGTCGCCGTCGGCCACCGCGTCCTCCAGCCTGCGCAGCACGACGACGCCCAGGCCGTTGCCGGGGAGCTTGCCGTTGGCGCCGGCGTCGAGGACGCGGTTCACGCCGTCCGGGGCGAACAGGCTGCCCGGGCGGTAGAGGTAGCCGGGGTCCTGCGGGACGACGACCGACACCGCGCCCGCGACGACGAGGTCGGACTCGCCGGTGAGCAGGCTGCCGCACCCCTGGGCCACCGCGACCAGCGCGG
Organism: Saccharothrix sabaoui; assembly: GCF_051756985.1. NCBI lineage: Bacteria > Bacillati > Actinomycetota > Actinomycetes > Pseudonocardiales > Pseudonocardiaceae > Saccharothrix > Saccharothrix sabaoui. Next base: position 15,615 of record NZ_JBPKJK010000148.1, on the reverse strand, counting down.
TGGAGCTGCAGCTCTGCACGCTCATCGACGGGCCGGTCAGGTCCAGCGCGTAGGACAGGCGGGAGGCGAGCAGGTCCTTCTCGTTGAGCAGCAGCAGCCGGTCCGGCCCGTGGGCGAGCACGGTGGCCTCGTCCTGGAACAGGTTCGACAGCAGGTAGGCGGGCGGCGCGCTGCCGGCGAACACGCCCACCAGGCCCTCGACCCGGCCGGGGTCGACGCCGGCGTCCTCCAGCGCGTGCCACGCGCACTCCAGGAACAGGCGCTGCTGCGGGTCCAGCAGCTCGGCCTCGGCGGCGCGGTAGCCGAAGAAGTCGGCGTCGAACAGGTCGACGCCCTCCAGCAGGCCCGCCGCGGGGACGAACGCCGGGTCGTCCACCAGCGCCGGGGACACCCCGGCTGCGAGCAGCTCGTCGCGGCTCATCCGGGTGATGCCGTCGCGGCCGGCGCACAGCTCGGTCCAGAAGCGGGCGATGTCGGGCGCGCCCGGGAAGTTCCCGGCCATGCCGACGATCGCGATGTCGCCGCTGGTGTCGCGGCCCGCGGTGGCCGACTCTCGGGTGTCCGACTCTCGCGTGGTCGGCTCTGGGCTGGTCATCGGGTCCTCACCTTCCGGTCCGGCCCTGGCGCTTGCGCAGGCCGGCAGCGCGGGCGCGACGGCGTTCACCGCGCGCGGAAACGTCCTCGGCGTCGACGGTGGGTTCGGGCTCGGCCGCGTTCCCGGCGGCGCCCGTCCGGTCGAGCAGCGTCGCGAACTCGGCGATGGTCGGCTTCTCGAAGAGGGTGGCCGGGGCCAGCTCGACGCCGAACTCCTTGCCCACCCGGCCGATCACCACCATGCCGATCAGCGAGGTGCCGCCGAGGTCGAAGAACGGGTCGTTGACGCCGACGCGCTCCAGGCCCAGGCAGTCCTGCCACACCACGCCCACCCGCTCCTCGACCGGGGTGCGCGGGGCCACGTAGGGCACGCGCAGGTCCGGGCGCGGGTAGCGCTCGCCGGTGGACTCGGTCAGGCCGCCGCCGACCAGCGCGTCCGTCGTGCCCATCTGCGCCAGCGCGGCCAGCACGTCGGTGAGCTTGATCGGCGACACGGTGACCTGCGCCTGGTCCGAGGCGACGACGCGGGACAGCAGCCCGGTGCCCTCGTCGGTGGGGATGCCGAGCTCCTCGCGGAACTTCCGGGACTCCTCCTGCGCCTCGGCCGAACCGGCCAGGCCCGCCGTGGTCCACGGGTCGAGCTGCCAGGGGCCCCAGGCGACCGAGACGACCTTCTTCGCCACCCCGCCGGTGACGGCCTCCGCGACGGCGAACGAGTCGAGGAAGGCGTTGGCCGCGGAGTAGTCGGTCTCGCCGACGTCGACGGTCAGCGTGACCATGGACGAGTAGAGCACCAGCAGCTCCACCGGGTCGGCGCGCAGCGCGTCGGCCAGCGCCAGGGTGCCCGCCACCTTCGGGGCCAGCACCGCCGCCGCCTGCTCCTCGCTGCGGTTCTGCAGCAGGCCGCCGCCCGCGACGCCGGCCGCGTGCACGACGCCGTGCAGCTCGCCGTAGTGCTCGCGGACCCGGCGCACCAGCGGGCCGACCTGCTCGGGGTCGCTGACGTCGGCCTGGGCGACGAGCACCTCGGCGCCCAGCGCGCGCAGCTCGCGCACGGCCAGCAGCACGCCGCTGGTCCGGTCGTCCACGCCCTTCTCGGCGATCCACGCGTCCCAGGTGTCCTCCGGCGGCAGCGCGGTCCGGCCGGTGAGCGCCAGCCGCGCGCCGATCCCGGCCAGCCGCCGGGCGAGCGCGAGGCCGAGCGCGCCCAGGCCGCCCGTGATCAGGTAGACGCCGTTGGGGCGCCAGGCGTCGGCGTCGTCGACCTCGGGCAGCTCGACCTCGTCGAAGTCGCGCACCCAGCGGCGACCGCCGCGCCAGGCCACCACGCCGATGCCGTCGACGGTGCCGGCGGTGGAGGCGGCCAGGGCGTCCAGCTCGCGCAGCGCCTGGGCGGCCGGGTCGCCGCCCGAGCCGACGTCGTCGCCGAAGTCCGCGTACTGCGAGCGCACCAGCGGGTACTCGGCGGCGATGCTGTCGGTGACCGCGGCGATGGTCGCCGCGTGCGGGTCGCGGGCGTCGCCGCCGAGCACGTCGAACCCGCCGGCGGCCAGGGTGAGCAGCTCCACCCGGCGGTCGGCGCACTCCGCGCCGATGGCCTTGCCCAGCCTCATCAGGTCGAAGAAGCCGCGTTCCAGGGCGGTGTCGGCCAGGCCGTGGGCGTGCACGACGCGCAGCGGGGCGCCGGGCGTGCCGGCCAGCAGCGCGCGGTAGTCGTCCACGTCGGCGCGACCGGGCTCGGGGCGCACCACCCGGTGACCGGCGGCGGTGGCCAGCGCGGCGAACCGGTCGGCGAACCAGCCGTCGTCGGCGAGCAGCACCAGCGGTCCGGGCTCGGCGGGCGCCGGGCGGGTGCTGTCGCGGCGCCAGGTCGGCGCGTACGCCTTGAGGCCGTCGTAGACGAGCCGGTCGGCGGCCCGCTCGGGCGCGGCGGCCAGGTCGCCGAGGGACCGGTCCGCGCCGCGCGCGGCGGTCTGCGGCCAGTAGCGGGTGCGCTGGAAGCGGTACGCGGGCAGCGGGACGAACCGGCGGTCCTCCCCCGCGCCGCGCGCCCAGCCCACCGGCACGCCGTGCTCCCACAGCGCGCCGAGGGCGGCCAGCCAGCCGCGCCGGTCCGCGCCGGGCACGGGGTCCGGCAGCAGCGACACCACGGGGGTGCGGGCCAGGTACTCGCCCGCGGCCTCCGCGCCCGCCTCGCCCAGCCCGGCCTCGACCAGGACCTCGGCGTGCCGGCCCAGGGTGAGCAGGCCGTCGGCGAAGCGGTCGGTGTCGGCGGCCCAGTAGGCGGGGTCGCGCACCTCCGCCGCGGTGATCGGGGCCCCGGTGCGCGGGGACACGACGGTGATCAGGGCGTCGGTCGCGGTGGCGGGCACGGTGCCGTCCAGCGCGAGGGCCAGGCCGGCGCCGGTCGGGACCAGGCCGCCGACGACCGCGGCGACGCACTCGCCGACCCCGCGGCCGAGGACGGCGGCCGGGAGCAGGTCCCAGGCGGCCAGCAGCCGCGCCAGGGCGTACTCCACGGCGAACACCGCGGCCCGCTCGACGAGGGCCGGGTCGGCGCCGCCGCCCTCCCCGTAGAGCGCGTCGTGCAGGTCCACGCGGCCGTTGAGCAGGGCCGCGCACTCGTCGACCGCGGCGCGGAACGCCGGTTCGGTGCGGTACAGCTCACCCGTCGTCCCCCGCCACGCGCCCGGCGTGCCGGGGAGCAGCAGGGCGGAGCGCCGTTCGTCCTCCACCACCGAGCCGGTGATGCCGGCCCGCAGGGCGGCGACGGCGTCGGCGGTGTCGCGCACCAGCAGCGCCGACCGCACCGGCAGCGCGGTCCGCCCGGCCCTGGTGGTGTGGGCGACGTCGGCCAGGTCCAGCTCGGGGTGCGCCTCCAGGTGGTCGGCCAGCGCCTCGGCGTTCTCCCGCAGGGCGGCCTCGCCGTGCCCGGACACCGCCAGCAGCTGCCACGGCTCGCCCGGTCGCGGCGCCTCGGGTTCCGGCGCGCGCTCCAGGACGAAGTGGACGTTGGAGCCGGACCAGCCGAAGGAGCTGACGCCCGCGCGCAGCACGCCGTCCGCGTCGGCCGGGAAGGGCCGCGCGCCCGGCACCGGCCGCACCGGGCCGTCCGGCACGATCACCGAGTTGGGCTTCTCCATGTGCAGGTTGCCCGGCAGGGTGCCGTGCTCCAGCGCCAGCACGGTCTTGACCAGGCCGGCCATGCCCGCCGCGGCCAGGGTGTGGCCGACGTTGGTCTTGACCGCGCCCACGAACAGCGGTTCGGGGGCGGCGCGGTCGCCGAAGACCTCGCCCAGCGCGGTGATCTCGATGGCGTCGCCGAGCTGGGTGCCCGAGCCGTGCGCCTCGACGTAGCCGACCTCGTCCGGGGTCGCGCCCGCGTCGGCCAGGGCGGCGCGGATGACGGCGGTCTGCGCGGCCCGGTTGGGCGCGGTCAGGCCGTTGCTGCGGCCGTCCTGGTTGGTGGCGCTGCCGCGGATGATCGCGCGGGCGCGCCGGCCGGCGCCGACGTCCTCGGCGCGGCGCAGCACGACCACGCCGCCGCCCTCGCCCATGACGTAGCCGTCGGCGGACTCGTCGAAGGTCTTGGTGCGGCCGTCGGCGGCGAGCATGCTCATCTTGCTGTTCTGCACGAACAGGTCCGGGTTGATGATCGCCGAGCTGGCGCCGACGATCGCGATGTCGCACTCGCCGCGGCGCAGGCTCTGCACGGCCAGGTGCGCGGCGCTCAGCGCGGAGGAGCACGCCGTGTCCACGGTCAGGCAGGGCCCGTGCAGGTCGAGGTGGTGCGCGATGCGGCCCGCGGCGGCGGACAGCGAGCTGCCCAGGCCGAAGTACGGGTCGTCGGACGCCTCGATGCCGTCGGCCTCCAGCTGGCGCATCGAGTACTGGATGGTGTCGATCAGCCCGGCGAACACGCCGGTGCGGCTGCCGCGCAGCTCCTCGGCGGTCAGCGAGGCGTCCTCCAGCGCCTCCCACACCAGCTCCATGAGCAGCCGGAACGTGGGGTCGAGGCGGCGCGCCTCCTGCGGGGAGAGGCCGAAGAACCCGGCGTCCCAGCCCGCGATGTCGGTCACGAACGCGCCCTGCTGGGTGTACGCCTTGCCGGGCGCGGTGCGGTCCGGGTCGTAGAACTCGGCCGCGTCCCAGCGGTCCGCCGGGACCTCCCGGACGACGTCCCGGCCCTCCACGAGGTTGCGCCAGAACGCGTCGGGGTCGTCGCCGCCGCCGGGGAACCGGCAGGACATGCCGACCACGGCGATCTCCCGGCCCGGTTCGGCGACGACCCGCGCGGGGCCGTGCACGGCGACCTCCCCGCCCCGCGGCGCCAGTTCGGCCAGCAGGTGCGCGCCGAGGGCGGCCGGGCTCGGGTGGTCGAAGACCGCGGTCGGCGGCAGCGCCAGCCCGGTCTCGGTGTTGAGCCGGGTGCGCAGCTCGATCGCGGTGAGCGAGTCGAGGCCGAGCTTGGTGAACAGCTGCTTCGCGCCGATCGGCTCGTCGGTGCCGTCGCGGCCGAGCACGGCGGCGGTGTGCGTGAGGACGAGGTCGAGCAGCACGCGCTCGCGCTCGGCCGGGGGCATCCCGGCGAGCCGGGTCCGCCACGCGGCCGCGGCCTCGACGTCCTCCTCGGTCTCGCGGGCCTCGGCCTCGGCGATGGCGACGACCTCGGGCAGGTCGCCCAGCAGCGGGCTGGGCCGCAGCGCGCCGAACGGCGGGGCGAACTTCTCCCACACCAGGGAGGCGATGGTCAGCGCGGTCTCGTCGCGGTCGAGGGCGCGGCGCAGCGCGGCCACGCCGACCTCCGGCGCCATGGTGGGCACGCCCAGGTCGCTGAGCATCGCGTCGATCTGCTCGCCGACGCCCATGCCGACCTGGCCCCAGCGGCCCCAGGCGATCGAGGTGCCGGGCAGGCCGCGGGCGCGGCGCTGCTGGGCGACGGCCTCCAGGTAGGCGTTGGCCGCGCCGTAGGCGCTCTGCACGGCGTTGCCGATGGACGCGGCGATCGAGGAGAACAGCACGAAGGCGTCGAGGTCGAGGCCCTCGGTCAGCTCCTCCAGGTTGCGGGTGCCGGCGACCTTCGAGCGCAGCACGTCGGCGTAGCGGTCCCGGTCCATCGCGTCGATCAGCGCCAGGTCGAGCACGCCGGCGAGGTGGAACACGGCGCGCAGGTCGTCGCGCACGCCGTCCACGACGGTCCTGAGCGCCTCGCGGTCGGCGACGTCGCAGGCGGTGACGGTGACCCGGTCGCCCAGCTCCTCGCGCAGGGCGGCGGCGCCGGGGGCGTCCTCGCCGCTGCGGGAGACGAGCACGACGTGCGCGGCGCCCGCCTCGACGAGCCAGCGGGCCACGACGCCGCCGAGGCCGCCGGTGCCGCCGGTGACCAGGACCGTGCCGCGGGGCTTCCACGAGCGCTCCGGCTCGGTGGGCGCGGCGTGCACCAGGCGGCGGCCGAACGCGCCCGCCGCGCGCAGCGCGACCTGGTCCTCGCCGCGCGGACCGGTGAGCACGCCCGCGAGCAGCGCGCGGACCCGGTCGGACGGCTCGGCCGGCACGTCCACCAGACCGCCCCACAGCCGCGGGTGCTCCAGCGCCGCGGCGCGGCCGAAGCCCCACAGCGTCGCCTGGAGCGCGGAGGACGGCGCCTCGTGCGGCCCGGTGGCGACGGCCTGGCGGGTGAGCGTCCACAGCGGACCGCCGAACTCGCGGGCGGACAGCTCCTGGACCAGCGACAGGGTGGCCTCGGCGCCGAAGGACAGGCCGTCGGTCTCGGTCTCGTCCAGCGCGACCAGCGACAGCACGCCGTCGAACGGCGCGAGGCCGTCCAGCGCGGCGGTCACGGCGGCGCGGTCGGGCGCGTCGAGGACGACGCTGTCGACCTCGGCCCCCGCCAGCGCCGCGAGCGCGGCGGCGGACCAGTCGTCGGTGCGGGCCGGGGTCACCAGCAGCCAGCGGCCGGTGGCCGCGGTCGCGGCGGGCGTGAACGGCGCCCACCGCGCGTGGTAGCCCAGGTCGTCGACCTCGGAGTCCACCGCGCGGGCGCGCCGCCAGCGGGCCAGGGCGGGCAGCACGTCGCCCAGCGACCCGCCGTGGTCGGGCAGGTCCAGCTCGGCGGCCAGCTCGGCGACGTCGCCGCCCTCCACGACCTTCCAGAACCGGGCGTCCTCGCCGGTCGCGGTCGCGGCCGGGCCGCCGGGGTCGGACAGCCAGTAGCGCTTGCGCTGGAACGGGTAGGTCGGCAGCTCGACCACGCGGGCGCCGCTGCCGTCGAGGTAGGCGGTCCAGTCGACGGGCACGCCGTGGGCGTGCAGCGCGCCGAGCGCGGCGAGCAGGGTGCGCGGCTGGTCGCGGTCCTTGCGCTGGGCGGCGGCGAACACCGCGTCCTCCGGCAGGGTGGCGCGGCCCATCGCGGTCAGCACCGCGTCCGGGCCCAGCTCCAGGAACGCGGTCGCGCCCCGCTCGTGCAGGGTGCGCACGGCGTCGGCGAACCGCACGGTGCCGCGCACGTGCTCGACCCAGTAGCCGGGGTCGGTGAGCCGGTCGGCGAGCTGCCCGGTCAGCGTCGAGACCACCGGGATCGCCGGCTCGGCGTAGGTGACGCCCCGGGCGACCTCGGCGAAGTCGGCGAGCATCGGGTCGACCAGCGTGGAGTGGAAGGCGTGCGAGACCGTGAGCCGGGTGGTGCGGCGGTCGGCGAACCGACCGGCCACCGCGAGGACCGGGCCCTCCGCGCCGGAGAGCACGACGGCGCGCGGGCCGTTGACGGCGGCCAGGGACACGTCGTCGGTCAGGTGCGGGCGGACCTCGTCCTCGGTGGCCTCGACGGCGACCATCGCGCCGCCGGGCGGCAGCGCCTGCATCAGCCGGCCGCGGGCCAGGACCAGCGCCGCCGCGTCGGCCAGGGAGAACACCCCGGCCACGTGCGCGGCGGCGATCTCGCCGACCGAGTGGCCCGCGAGCAGGTCCGGCTTCACGCCCCACGAGGCGACGAGGCGGAACAGGGCCACCTCCAGCGCGAACAGCGCGGGCTGGGCGAACTCGGTGCGCTCCAGGCGTTCCGGGTCGTCCCCGAAGACGACCTCGCGGACGCCGGGCAGGTGCGCGAGCACCTCGTCGTAGGCGGCGGCGAAGGCCGGGAACGCGTCGTGCAGCTCGCGTCCCATGCCGACGCGCTGCGCGCCCTGACCGGTGAACAGCGCGGCCAGCCGACCGGCGGCGGCCGTGCCGGTGATCGCGCCCGGGTCGCCGTCGGCCACCGCGCGGAGGCCGGCGAGCAGCTCCTCGCGGTCCGCGCCGACGACGACGGCCCGGTGCTCCAGCGCGGCGCGGGTGGTGGCCAGCGACAGGGCGACGTCCACCGGCTCGCCGGCGGACCGGTCCGCGCCGGGCCGGTCCGAGCTGGGCCAGTCCGAGCTGGGCAGCAGCGACGCCGCCTGGGCGCGCACCGCCGCCGGGGTCGCGCCGGAGAGCACCCACGGCACGACGGCGGGCGGCACGACCTCGCGCGGGGCCTCCGGCTCGGCCGGGGCCTGCTCCAGGATGACGTGGGCGTTGGTGCCGCTGATGCCGAACGACGACACCGCGGACCGGCGCGGCCGGGCCACCCCGGGCCACTCGACCTGCTCGGCGAGCAGGGTGACCTCGCCCGCCGACCAGTCGACGTGCGGGGTGGGCTCGTCGAGGTGCAGGGTGCGCGGGACGACGCCGCGGTTCATCGCCTCGACCATCTTGATGATCCCGGCGACGCCGGCGGCGGCCTGGGTGTGGCCGATGTTGGACTTGACCGAGCCGAGCAGCAGGGGCGTCTCGCGGTCCTGGCCGTAGGTGGCCAGCAGCGCCTGCGCCTCGATCGGGTCGCCCAGGCGGGTGCCGGTGCCGTGCGCCTCGACCACGTCGACGTCCGAGGTGGACAGTCCGGCGTTGGCCAGCGCCGCGCGGATGACGCGCTGCTGCGACGGGCCGTTCGGGGCGGTGAGGCCGTTGGACGCGCCGTCCTGGTTGACGGCGGAGCCCTTCACCACCGCGAGCACGCGGTGGCCGTTGCGGCGCGCGTCGGACAGCCGTTCCAGCACCAGCACGCCGACGCCCTCGGCCCAGTTCGTGCCGTCGGCGGCGGCGGCGAACGGCTTGCAGCGGCCGTCGCGGGCCAGGCCGCGCTGCCGGGAGAACTCGACGAACATGTTCGGCGAGGGCATCACGTTCACGCCGCCCGCGAGGGCGAGCGTGCACTCGCCGGAGCGCAGCGCCTGCGCGGCCAGGTGCACCGCGACCAGCGACGAGGAGCAGGCCGTGTCCACGGAGACCGCCGGGCCCTCCAGTCCGAGCGAGTAGGACACGCGGCCGGAGACCACGCTCGCGAACGAGGCGGTGCCCAGGAAGCCCTCGACGTTCTCCGGGATCGCGGTGAGCCGGGAGATGTAGTCGTTGGACAGCGCGCCGGCGAACACGCCGGTCGGGGTGCCGCGCAGCGACCTCGGGTCGATGCCCGCGCGCTCCAGGGCCTCCCACGAGGTCTCCAGCACCTGCCGCTGCTGCGGGTCCATCGCCAGCGCCTCGCGCGGGCTGATGCCGAAGAAGTCCGCGTCGAAGTCGGCCGCGCCGGTCAGGAACGCGCCCTCGGAGGCGTAGGTCGTCCCCTTGTGGTCGGGGTCGGGGTGGAACAGGGTGGCGAGGTCCCAGTCGCGGTCGTCGGGGAACGGGCCCACGCCGTCGCGGCCCTCGGCGACCAGCTGCCACAGCTGCTCGGGCGAGCCGACGCCGCCGGGGTAGCGGCAGGCCATGCCGACGATGACGATCGGGTCGTCCGAGGTGGCCGCCGCGACGACCTGCGCCCGCACCACGTCCTCGCCGCCCAGCTCGGTGCGCAGGAGGTCGGTCAGCGCGGCGGGCGTCGGGTAGTCGAAGACGAGCGTCGCGGGCAGCCGCAGGCCGGTGGCCGCGCCGAGCCGGTTGCGCAGCTCGACGGCGGTCAGCGAGTCGAAGCCGATCTCGTTGAACGCGCGGTCCGCCTCGATCGCGGCCGAGTCGGCGCGGCCCAGCACCACGGCGACCTCGCGCCGGATGAGGTCCAGCAGCAGTTCGTCGCGCGCGGCGCGGTCGAGACCGGCCAGCCGGCGGTGCAGCTCGCCCGCCTGCCCGGTGGCGGCGGCCTTGGCCTTGGCCCGGCCGGACGCGCCGACCAGCTCGCGCACCAGCGGCGAGATCGGGGTGTCCGCGGCGATGCCGCGGACGGTGGCCCGGTCCAGCTTCAGCGCGAGCAGGACCGCCCGGTCCACGGTGAGGGCCCGGTCGAACATGGCCATGCCCTCGACGGGCGCGATCGGCGGGAAGCCGCTGCGCCGCATCCGCTCCTCGCCCTCGTCGCCGAGCTGCCCGCGCATCCCGCCGGACCACAGGCCCCAGGCCAGCGACTGGGCGGCGAGGCCCTCGGCGCGGCGGCGGGCGGCGAGGCCGTCCAGGAAGCCGTTGGCGGCGGCGTAGTTGGCCTGGCCCGCGTTGCCCAGCACGCCCGCGGCGGAGGAGAACAGCACGAACCAGCGCAGCGGCAGGTGCCGGGTCAGCTCGTGCAGGTGCCAGGCGGCGTCCACCTTGGGCGCGAACACGCGGGTCAGCCGCTCGGGGGTCATCGCGTCGAGCAGGCCGTCGTCCAGCACGCCCGCCGAGTGCACGACACCGGTCAGCGGGTGCTCGGCGGGGACGGCGTCGAGCAGGGCGGCCACGGCGGCGCGGTCGGCCGCGTCGCAGGCGGCGATCGTGACCTCCGCGCCCAGGCCGGTCAGCTCGGCGGCCAGCTCCGCCGCGCCCGGCGCGTCCGGGCCGCTGCGGCTGGTCAGCAGCAGGTGGCGGACGCCGTGCTCGACCACGAGGTGGCGGGCCAGCATCCCGCCGAGGCCGCCGGTGCCGCCGGTGACGAGCACCGTGCCGTCGTGCTCCGGGCCGCGCGGGACGGTCAGCACGAGCTTGCCGACGTGCTTGGCCTGGCTGATGAAGCGGAACGCCTCGGCGGCGCGGCGCACGTCCCAGGTGCGCACGGGCAGCGGGGTGAGCGCGCCGGAGTCGAACAGCTCGACGACCTCGGCCCACATCCGGGTGAACTGCTCCGGGCCGGCCTCGATCAGGTCGTACGGGCGGTAGTGCACGCCGGGGTGCCGCTCGGCGACCTCCGCCGGGTCGCGCTGGTCGACCTTGCCCATCTCCATGAACCGGCCGCCGCGCGGCAGCAGCCGCAGCGAGGCGTCCACGAAGTCGCCGGTCAGCGCGTTGAGCACGACGTCGACGCCGCGCCCGGCGGTGGCGGCCAGGAAGTGCGCCTCGAAGTCGAGGGTGCGGGAGTCGGCGATGTGGTCGTCGTCCAGGCCGTACCCGCGCAGGACGTCCTGCTTGCCGGTGCTCGCGGTGCTGTAGACCTCCGCGCCCAGGTGGCGGGCGATCTGCGCGGCGGCCATGCCCACGCCGCCCGCGCCCGCGTGGATCAGCACCGACTCGCCGGCCGCCAGGCCGGCGAGTTCCTTGAGGCCGAAGTAGGCGGTGAGGAAGACCAGCGGCACGGACGCGGCGGTCTCGAACGACCAGCCGTCCGGGACGCGGGTGACCATGGCGCGCTGGGCGGTGGCGACGGTGCCGATGCCGCCGACCGCGACGCCCATCACCGCGTCGCCGACGGCCAGGTCGCGCACGTCGTCGCCGACCTCGACCACGATGCCCGCGACCTCGTTGCCCAGCGGGCCGGGGTCGCCCTCGAACATGCCGAGCACGTTGAGCGCGTCGCGGAAGTTGAGGCCCGCGGCGGCGACGGCGACGCGGATGTCGCCGGGCGCCAGGGGCTCCAGGGCGCGCGGTTCCAGGCGCAGGTTGTCGATGCTGCCGCGCTCGGTCATGCCCAGCCGCCACTCGCCCTCGGCGGGCGGGACCAGCTCGTCGCGGCCGGGCACCGCGGCCAGGCGCAGCGCGGTGAACCCGCCGTCGCGCACGGCGAGCTGCGGTTCGCCGGTGGCCAGCGCGGCGGCCAGCACGTCGGGGTCGATCCCGCCGGACGCGGTGTCGACCAGCACGTACCGGCCGGGCTGCTCGGACTGGGCGGAGCGCACCAGGCCCCACACGGCGGCGGCGGCCGGGTCGACCACCTCGGCGTCGACCGCGTCACGGGTCAGCACGACCAGCGTGGTGTCGGCGAAGCGCTCCTCGGCGCTCCACCGCTGGAGCACGGCCAGCACGTCGCGGGTGGCGGCGTGGGCGGCGGCGACGGGGTCGCCGCCGGTGCTCACGGGCAGCACGACGACCGGCGGCACGTCCTCGGCCGGCGAGTCGTGCCGGAGGGAGTCGTAGTGCGCCCACTCGACCGGAGCGGCCCCGGGCGTGGGCACGGGCCGCCACTCCAGGCGGAACAGCGATTCCAGCCCGGTCGGCTCGGCCGCCCGGAAGTGCTCGGCGTCGACCTCGCGCAGCACCAGCGAGCCGACCGCGGCGACGGGCGCGCCGGTGCCGTCCGCCGCGCGCAGCGTGACCGCGCCGGACCTACCGGGCGTCAGCTCCAGGCGCAGCGCGGTGGCGCCGGTGGCGTACAGGGCGATGTCCTGCCACAGGAACGGCAGCTTGGCGCCGGCACCCTCGCCGGTCATCAGGCCGATGGCGTGCAGGCCCGCGTCGAGCAGCGCCGGGTGCAGCCCGAAGCGCTCCGCGTCCTTCTCCGCGTCGCCGCCGGTCGGCAGCGCGACCTCGGCGAACACCGAGTCGCCCCGCCGCCAGGCCGCGCGCAGGCCGCGGAACACCGGGCCGTACTCCAGGCCGTTGCGGGCGAAGACCTCGTAGACGTCGTCCAGCTCGACGGGGGCGGCGTCGCGGGGCGGCCACTCGGCCAGGTCGAAGCCGGCCGCCGGGGCGGACGGCGCGAGCGTGCCGGAGGCGTGCCGCGTCCACTCGCCGTCGGTGGCGCGGGAGTGCAGGGTGACGGCGCGGCGGCCGGAGTCGTCCGGCGCGGTCAGCACGACCTGGAGGTCCAGCGCGTCGGCCAGCAGCACCGGTTCGTGCAGGGTCAGTTCCTCCAGGTGCGCGCAGCCGGCGTCGTCGCCCGCGCGCAGGGCCAGTTCGACCAGGGCGGTGCCGGGCACCAGCACGGTGCCCGCGACGGCGTGGTCGAGCAGCCACGGGTGGGTGGTGCGCGAGACCCGGCCGGTGAACAGCAGCCCGGCGCCGTCGGCCAGGGTGACGGAGGCGCCCAGCAGCGGGTGGTCGGCGTCGACCAGGCCCAGCCCGGCCGGGTCGCCCGCCGCGCCGGTGCCGCGCAGCCAGAAGCTCTCCCGCTGGAAGGGGTAGGTCGGCAGGTCCACCGCGCGCGCCCCGGTGCCCGCGAAGTGGGTGGTCCAGTCGACGCGCTGGCCGCGGGCGTGCAGCTCGGCCAGGGCGGTCATCGCGGTAACCGGCTCGGGGCGGTCGCCGCGCAGCACCGGCAGGCTGAGCACGGCGTCGTCGGGCAGGGCGCGCGCGACCACGCCGGCCAGCACCGGGTCCGGGCCCAGCTCGACGAACCGGACGACGCCCTCGGCGCGCAGCCAGGCGACGCCGTCGGCGAAGCGGACCGGCTGCCGCACGTGCCGGGGCCAGTAGCCGGGGGTGGTGACCTCGTCCGGGCCGGCCAGCCGGCCGGTCACGTTGGACACCACGGGGATCTGCGGCGCGTGGTAGGTGACGCCGTCCGCGACCTCGGCGAACTCGGCGAGCATCCCGTCGATGCGCGCGGAGTGCGAGGCGTGCGTGATGCGCAGGTGCTTGGTCTTGCGGCCCCGGGCGGCGAACACGGCCGCCACCGCGAGGGTCGCCTCCTCGTCGCCGGAGAGCACGACCGAGTCCGGGCCGTTGATCGCGCCGATGCCGACGCCGTCGACCAGCTCGGCGCGGACCTCCTCCTCGGTGGCCTGCACGCTGACCATGGCCCCGCCCGCGGGCTGGGCCTCCATCAGCCGGCCGCGCGCGGCGACCATCCGGGCCGCGTCGGCGAGCGTCCACACGCCGGCCACGTGCGCGGCGGCCAGCTCGCCCGCCGAGTGGCCGACGACGAAGTCGGGGCGCACGCCCCAGGACTCCAGCAGCCGGAACAGCGCCACCTGCACCGCGAACATGGCGGGCTGGGCGTAGGTCATGCGGCTGAGCAGGTCCAGGTCGTCGCCGAACACGACCTCGGCCAGCGGCCGGTCCAGGTGCTCGTCGAGCGCGGCGGCGGCGGCGTCGAACGCCTCGGCGTAGGCGGGGAACGCGGCGTGCAGCTCGCGGCCCATGCCGACGCGCTGCGAGCCGATGCCGGAGAACAGGAACGCGGTGCGGCCGACCAGCGGCGCGCCCTCGACCACGCCCACCGCGGGCTCGCCGGCGGCCAGCGCGGTCAGGCCCGCCACCAGGTCCTCGCGGGTCGAGCCGACGACCGCGGCGCGGCGTTCGAGCGGCGTGCGGGTGCCGGCCAGCGACCAGGCGAGGTCCAGCGGGTCGGTGCCGGTGTCGGTGGCGACGGCGAGCAGGCGGTCGGCCTGGGCGCGCAGGCCCTCCTGGCTGCGGGCGGAGAGCACCCACGGCAGGACGGCGGGCGGCGTGCCGGTCTCGGCGGTCTCCTCGACCTCGGGTGCCTGTTCGAGGATGACGTGGGCGTTGGTGCCGCTCAGGCCGAAGGACGACACGGCCGCGCGGCGGGGGCGGCCCACCTCGGGCCACGGGCGCTGCTCGGCGAGCAGCTCGACCGCGCCCGCCGACCAGTCCACGTGCGGGGACGGCTCGTCCACGTGCAGCGTGCGCGGCAGGACGCCGTGCCGCATCGACTCGATCGCCTTGATGATCCCGGCGACGCCGGCGGCGGCCTGGGTGTGGCCGATGTTGGACTTGATCGAGCCCAGGTAGAGGGGCTCGGTGCGCTCCTGGCCGTAGGTGGCGAGCAGCGCCTGCGCCTCGATGGGGTCGCCGAGGGTGGTGCCGGTGCCGTGCGCCTCGACCACGTCGACGTCCGCCGTGGACAGACCGGCGTTCGCGAGGGCCGCGCGGATGACCCGCTGCTGCGACGGGCCGTTGGGGGCGGTGAGGCCGTTGGACGCGCCGTCCTGGTTGACGGCGGAGCCCTTCACCACCGCGAGCACGCGGTGGCCGTTGCGGCGCGCGTCGGACAGCTTCTCCAGGACCAGCACGCCGACGCCCTCGGACCAGCCGGTGCCGTCGGCCGCCGCGGCGAACGCCTTGCAGCGGCCGTCGGGGGCCATGCCGCGCTGCCGGGAGAACTCGACGAACGTCTCCGGCGTGGCCATCACGGTGACGCCCGCCGCCAGCGCCAGCGAGCACTCGCCGGAGCGCAGGGCGTGCGCCGCCAGGTGCACGGCGACCAGGGAGGAGGAGCACGCCGTGTCGATGGTGACCGCCGGGCCCTCCAGGCCCAGCGAGTAGGACAGCCGGCCGGACAGCACGCTGTTGGACGAGCCGGTGCCGAGGAAGCCCTCGACGTCCTCGGGCACCGAGCCCAGCCCGGACACGTACTCGGTGCGCATCGCGCCCGCGAACACGCCGGTGTCGCTGCCCTTCAACGAGGCCGCGTCCAGCCCGGCCCGTTCCACGGCCTCCCAGGCGACCTCCAGCAGCAGCCGCTGCTGGGGGTCCATGGCAAGTGCCTCGCGGGGGGAGATGCCGAAGAACCCCGCGTCGAACTCGTCCGCGTCGTGGAGGAAACCGCCCGCGTCGGCGTAGCTGGTGCCGCGGTGCTCCGGGTCCGGGTGGTAGAGCGACCCCAGGTCCCAGCCCCGGTTGGTCGGGAAGCCGGTGATGCCGTCGCCGTCCCGGACCACCAGCTCCCACAGCTCCTCCGGGGAGGTCACCCCACCGGGCAGCCGGCAGGCCATGCCGATGACGGCCAGCGGCTCGGACCCGCTCTCCTCGGCCTCGCGCAGCCTGCGCCGGGTGTCGCGGAGTTCGGTGGTCAGCCTCTTGAGGTAGTCCAGCGTCCGGTCGTCGGTGGTCATGCCGCGGTCCTCCTTGCGGTGGCGCCCGGTCCCGGGC
>NZ_JBPKJK010000147.1:0-21587 GCF_051756985.1 Saccharothrix sabaoui | reverse complement strand
CGCCACCTCGTCGGCCACGAGGCGCGCCACGGTGTCCCGCAGCCCGTCGCGCGCCGCCACCGCCGGCCGCCACCCGGTGACGGCGGTGAACGCGGCGGCGTCGAACTCCACGCTCTCCAGGTCGGCCGGGTCGACCTCGCCCGGCGGCGGCACCGAGCGCACCGGCACGGCCGGTCGGCCGGTCAGCTCGGCCACGAGCGCCGCGACCTCCCCGAACACCTCGCCGAGGGGTGCGCTGCGGCCGGTGCCGATGACCCAGTGCCGGCCCGCCAGGCGGTCGACGTGCCGCAGCGCCAGCCGGAACGCCTCCGCCGCGTCCGCGACGTGCAGCAGGTCCCGCCGCACCGTCCCGTCGTGCCACATGGTGATCGGCTCGCCCGCCAGCGCCCGCCGCGCCATCGCCGACACCACGCCCCGGTCCACCGCACCGGTGCCGGGCACGTGGCCGTAGGTGGTGGGCAGCCGCAGCGAGACCGCCCGCAGCGCGCCCCGGGCGGTCGCCGCCGTCAGCGCCCGTTCGGCGGCCAGCTTCTGCCGGCCGTACGGGGTGCGCGGCCGGTCGGGCTCCGTGCCGTCGACGCGCACCCGGTCGGTGTCCCCGAGCTGGCTCTTGGTCCCGGCGTAGAGCACCACCGGCGGCGCGCCGCCCCGCGCGGACAGGACGTCCACCAGGTCGAGCACCAGCCCGGTGTTGACCCGCTCGGCCCCGGTGTCGCCGTCGGCGACCCGCCAGGAACCGGAACCGGACCGGTAGGCCAGCGCGTACACCACCACGTCCGCGTCGCCCACCGCCTCCGCCAGCGCGCCCGGCGCCGCCAGGTCCGCCACCACGGCCTCGAACCCGGTCGCGCCCGGCGGCGGCGGTGTCGGCCGGGTGGCGACCGCGCGCACGGCCAGGCCGTCGCGGGCCAGCGCGTGCAGCACGGCCGAGCCGATGAACCCGGTGCCGCCCAGGACGACGGCCCGCGCGCTCACGCGGTCAGCTCCCGCTCCAGCCGCAGGCAGTCCTCGTAGCGGGGCAGCAGGCCCGCCGCCCCGGCCTCGGCGAGGGTCGGCGCGACGGAGTCCCGGTCGGAGAGCAGCGGCTCCAGCCCGTCGGGCAGCTCCAGGCCCAGTGCGGGGTCCAGCGGGTGCACGGCCAGTTCGTGCTCCGCCACGTACGCCGACGACACCAGGTACGCCATCACCGTGTCGTCCTCCAGCGCCACGAACGCGTGCCCCAGCCCCACCGGGAAGTACACGGCGCGGAAGTCCACCGGGTCGACGCGGACCACGTCCCACCGCCCGAACGTGGGCGAGCCGACCCGCAGGTCCACCACGAAGTCCAGGGCCGCGCCGCGCGGGCAGTACACGTACTTGGCGCAGCCGGGCGGGGTCGTCGTGAAGTGCACGCCCCGCACGACACCCGCCCGCGACCGGCTGTGGTTGGTCTGCGCCGGCGTGAACAGCCGGTGGCCGGTGGCCTCGGTGAACGCGCCCTCCTGGAAGGGGGAGGTGAACAGCCCCCGCTCGTCGGGGAAGGTGGTCGGGGTGAACTCGAACGCGCCGTCGACGGCGAGCCCGCGTGCTTTCACGAAACGCTCCTATCAGGACAGTCCGGCCAGGACGGCGCGCACCGCGTCGATGACCCGGTCCTGCACGTCCGGCGCCAGCCCGGCGTACATGGGCAGCGAGAAGATCTCGCCGGCGAGCCGCTCGGTCACCGGCAGGGAACCGCGCGGGTAGCCCAGGTGCTCGAAACCGCTCATGGTGTGCACGGGCCACGGGTAGCTGACGTTGAGGTGCACGTCGTGCGCCTTGAGCGCCTCCAGGACGTCGTCCCGGCGCGGGTGGCGGACCACGTACAGGTAGTAGACGTGGTCGTTGCCGTCGGCCACGGCGGGCAGCACCAGGTCGGTGTCGGCGAGCCCTTCGGCGTAGCGGCGGGCTACCTCCCGCCGGGCCGCCAGGTAGCCGTCGAGGCGCCGCAGCTTGCGGCGCAGGATCTCCGCCTGCACCTCGTCCAGCCTGCTGTTGTGCCCCGGTGTCTCCACCACGTAGTACTTCTCGGCCATGCCGTAGTAGCGCAACCGCCGCATCCGGGCGTCGACGCCGTCGTCGGAGGTGACCACCGCGCCGCCGTCCCCGTAGGCGCCCAGCACCTTGGTCGGGTAGAACGAGAACGCCGCCGCGTCGCCGGACGTGCCGGCGATCCGCCCGTGCCGCCGCGCGCCGTGGGACTGCGCGCAGTCCTCCAGCACCGCCAGCCCGTGCCGCCGCGCCAGCTCGGTCAACGGTTCCACGTCCACGCACTGGCCGTACAGGTGCACCGGCAGCAGGCAGCGCGTGCGCTCGGTGATCGCCCCCGCCACCTGCCCGGTGTCCATCAGGTAGGTGTCCGGGTCGACGTCGACGAACCGCGGCACCGCGCCGACCGCGTCGATCGCCACCACCGTGGGCGCGGCCGTGTTCGACACCGTCACGACCTCGTCGCCGGGACCGACGCCCAGTGCCCGCAGCGCCAGCACCAGCGCGTTCGTCCCGTTGTCCACGCCCGTGCAGTGGGCCGCCCCGTGGTACGCGGCGAACTCCCGCTCGAACCCCGCCACGCTCGGCCCGAGCACCAGTCGGCCGGACGAGAACACGGTCTCGACCGCGTCCATGATGTCCGAGCGCTCGTTCTCCCACTCGTCCAGGTAATCCCACACCAGGGTCGCCATCGCCACGCCTCCCGGTCCGGCAACGCCCCGGGACGCCCCGGGGCCCGCAGAGTGTGCACCGCGGCGACCCGGCCGTGACGGTCAATTCTGAGCAGCGCGCACCGACCGCCCTGCCCGCACAATGCGGTGCCCGCCCCCGAGACGGGGCCGAGCACGAACGGAGGTGCGCCATGACCGCCCACGTCACCGGGTCGTCCGCGGGGTCGGACATCAGCGCGAGGCTGTTGCGCTCGGCCCGCCGCGCGGACAGCCCGCTCACCCCCAACGCGGAGGTCGACGCGTGGCTGGAGCGGCAGCGCGCCGAGTGCGCCGCGGTGGTCCACCGCGTCCCGTTCGCGGACGTGCGGGGCTGGCGCTTCGCCGAGGACACCGGCAACCTCCGGCACGACAGCGGCAAGTTCTTCAGCGTCGAGGGCGTCAAGGTCACCACGGACGACGGCACCTGGGTGCAGCCGATCATCGTCCAGCCGGAGATCGGCGTCCTGGGCCTGCTGGTCAAGGAGTTCGACGGCGTCCTGCACTTCCTGATGCAGGCCAAGTTCGAACCGGGCAACGTCACCGTGGTCCAGCTCTCGCCGACCGTGCAGGCCACCCGCAGCAACTACACCGGCGTGCACCGGGGCGCGTCGATCCCGCACCTGGAGCACTTCCTGCGCGACTGGTCGTCCGGCGTGCTCGTCGACGTGCTCCAGTCCGAGCAGAACGCGTGGTTCCTGCACAAGCGCAACCGCAACATGGTGGTGGAGACGACCGAGCCGGTCGAGCACGACGACCGGTTCCGGTGGCTCACGCTCGGCCAGGTGTGGCGGCTGCTGCACCGCGACGACGTGGTCAACATGGACGCCCGCACGGTGCTGTCCTGCCTGCCCCCGGTGGTCACCGCGGCCCGACCGGACGGGACGGGGCGCGACGGGGCCGGAGCCGACGGGGCCGGGTTCGACGAGGTGGAGACGGACGACTTCGGCGCCGCGGTCCTGGCGTCCTTCCGGGACCACGACCGCGACCCGCGCGGCGCGGGGGAGGTGCTGAGCTGGTTGACGGACCAGCGCTCGCGCCGCGAGTTCCTCCAGGAGCGCGTCCCGCTCAACCGGGGCGCGAACCACGGCTGGCGGCGCGGCCCGGACCGCATCGAGCACGACAGCGGCCGGTTCTTCACGGTGGTGGGCGTGGACGTGCGCACCGGGGCGCGCGAGGTCGCCTCGTGGTGCCAGCCGCTGATCGCCCCCGTGGGCAGCGGCCTGCTGGCCCTGCTGGTGCGCCGCACCCGCGGCCCGGTCGAGGTGCTGGTGCAGGCCAAGCTGGACGCGGGTTCCCTCAACGGGGTCGAGCTGGCCGCCTCGGTGCACTGCACGCCCGACAACTACCGGGGCCTGCCGCCCGAGCGGTCGCCGCTGTTCCTCGACGCGGTCCTCGGCGCCGACCCCGGCGCGATCCGCTACGACGTGATGCAGTCCGAGGAGGGCGGCCGGTTCCTCGACGCCAGCAACCGGTACGTCGTCGTGGAGGTCGGCGAGGACTTCCCGTCCGCGCTGCCGGACTCCTACCGCTGGCTGTCCCTGGGTCGGCTGTGCGCGCTGCTCGCCCACAGCAACTACCTCACCGTGGAGCTGCGCAGCCTGGTGGCCTGCGTGCAGACGCTGCCGCACCGCGACCTCGCGGCCCCCGCCGGCGGCGGGCGGTGATCCCCCGGGAGGTCACCCGGCCGCCGGCGGGGGGCGGGCGGTGGCCCTGGGTGGGGCCGCTCGTCGGCGTCGCGGTCCTGGTGGGCGCCCTCGTGCTCCTCGGGCCCCGGGTGGGGCACGGCTTCACCACCGCGGCCCGCTTCCTGGTCGCCGTCGGCGTGGTCCTCGCCGCGAGCCACCTCCTCGGCCTGCTGTTCGCGCGCCTGGGCCAGCCGCCGGTGGTCGGCGAGATCACCGGCGGGCTCCTGGTCGGTCCCTCGGCGCTGGGCGCGGTGTGGCCGCGGGGGCAGCAGGCGCTGTTCACGCCCGAGGTCACCGACGGCCTCGCCCTGGCCGCCCAGCTGGGCGTGGTGACGTTCATGTTCCTGCTCGGGGCCGAGCTGCGGCTCGAACGCGTCACCGGCAGCGAACGGGTCGTCGGCCTGGTCGTGGTCGGTTCGATCGCGGTGCCGTTCGCGACCGGCGCGCTGCTGGCGTGGCTGTGGCGGGACGCGTTCCTGCCGCCCGGCACGCCGCTGCTGCCGTACGTCCTCTTCCTCGGCATCGCCCTGTCGATCACGGCGCTGCCGGTGCTGGCCCGCATCCTGGTGGACTCGGGCATCCAGTCCACGGGTGTCGGCACGGTGGCGATCGCGTGCGCCGCCATCGGCGACGCGGTGGCCTGGTCGGCGCTCGCCGTGGTGCTCGCGCTGACCGACGGCGGCGGCATGGGCGCGGTGCCCGCCAAGGCGGCGATGGCGGTCGCCCTGGTCGTCGCCACCGCGCTGTGCGCGCGGCCCGGCCTGGCGGCCCTGGACCGCGCGCTGCGGGGACGGCCGCGCCCCGAGGCGGTCATGCTGCCGGCGCTCGTGGTCGGCGCGGTCGCCTGGTCCGCGCTGAGCGAGGTGGTCGGCCTGCACCCGGTCATCGGGGCGTTCCTCTTCGGCCTGGCCGTGCCCCGCGACAGCGCCCTGGTGACGCGGGTGGGGGAGCAGCTCCAGGGCTTCGCGGTCGCGGTCCTGCTCCCGCTGTTCTTCGCCGGCATCGGCCTCAAGACCGCGTTCGGCCTGTTCGGCGGCGACCTCGTGATGTGGGCGGCCCTGCTGGTGCTGCTCCTGGCGGCCATCGGCTCGAAGGTCGTCGGCGCGGCGGGCGGCGCCCTGGCCGCGGGCCTGCCGAGGCACGAGGCCCTGACCCTGGGGGCGCTGATGAACTGCCGGGGCGTGACGGAACTGGTGGTGGTCTCCACCGGCCTCCAGCACGGCCTGGTCAACGAGGCGGCGTTCACCGTCCTGGTGCTGGTGGCGCTCCTGACGACGGCGGCCACCGGTCCCCTCGTCCGCAACCGCGTGCCACGTCCCGAGGAGGTGCCGACGTGACCACCCCCTTCGACGGCGACGGCCCGTTCCTGGTGCTGGTCAACGACCGCGGCGAGCACAGCCTGTGGCCGACCGCGGTCCCCGTGCCCGAC
Organism: Saccharothrix sabaoui; assembly: GCF_051756985.1. Taxonomy (NCBI): domain Bacteria; kingdom Bacillati; phylum Actinomycetota; class Actinomycetes; order Pseudonocardiales; family Pseudonocardiaceae; genus Saccharothrix; species Saccharothrix sabaoui. The sequence continues at coordinate 15,756 of NZ_JBPKJK010000147.1, read as the reverse complement.
GGGTGGCGGACCGTGCTGGGGCCCGCGACGCGGGCCGCGTGCGCCGCGTACGTGGACGAGCACTGGACCGCGCTGAAACGCTGATCCACCGCCCGCGCGGCTGTTACCGCTCGGTAAGGTCACTGTCCACCCCCCGAAGGCAGCGGGGCTGTTCGGCGGTGCGGTAACTCGCGCGAACGGGGCCGGGGGCGAGCCGCCGAACGGGTGTGTGCCCGGTCACAGTATTCGGTGTGCGCGTGCTGCGTCCATGTCCGGCCGGTAACGCCGCCGTGACCGCACGTGAAGCGGATTCGCGTCCAATGGGCGAACTGCGCTGCTGAACGCGGTCGTGCCGACAATGCGTGCCCTGCTCGGTTATCGCTGTTCAAGCCTACGGTCGCGTAAGTTCGGGGCGTTGACGCGACGTACCGCACTCCCTTGACTACACGACGTCATCGGCTGCTCGTGTCGATTGGGAGTGGCGGAACGGATGGATGTCTCCGAGCTGGTCGTCGCGGTCAACCCGGTCCACCACCCTGCGCCCCGGCTGACCGCCGTCGCGGCCCGCGCAGGCGCGCTCGGCGTGCTGGAGCTGCCCGGGGACCCCCGGGCCGCGGCCGACGCGCTGGACCGCGCCGCGAGGTGGACCACCGGGCGGTTCGGCGTGCGCGTCCGACCCGGCTGCGCGGTCCCCGACCTGCCCGCCGCCGCCGACACCGTGCTGCTGGCCGACCCGGCGCGCACCGCCGCCGACTTCCCCGGCCGGCGGGTGCTGGCCGAGGTGGTCGACCTCGCCGGGGCACTCGCCGCGGTGGCCGCCGGCGCGGCCGGCCTCGTCGTGCGCGGCCGGGAGGCCGGCGGCCGGGTCGGCGAGCTGAGCACGTTCGTGCTGCTGCAACAGGTCCTCGGCGCGGTGGACGTGCCGGTGTGGGCGGCGGGCGGCATCGGCCCGCACACCGCCGCCGCGGCCGTCGCCGGCGGCGCGGCGGGCGTCGTGCTCGACACCCAGCTCGCCCTGTTCCCCGACGCCGGGCTGCCGGCGGAGCTGACCGCCGCGCTGGACGGCCTCGACGGCTCGGAGACCGTGCTGCACCACGGGCACCGGGTGCTGAGGCGACGCGGCCCCGGCGTGCCGGAGCTGCCCGCGGACGGGGTCGCCGACCGGTTGGGCCCCGACCTGCGCACCCAGTTCCCCCCGGTCGGGCAGGACGTGGCGCTCGCCTCCGCGTTCGCCCGCCGCTGGCGCACGGCCGGCGCGGCCGTCCGCGGCGTGCGGGACGCGGTGCTCGCCGCCATCGCCGACGACGCAGCCGTGCGCGTGCTCGGCCCCGGCTCCACCGGCGCCCGGCACCTGGGCACGGCGCTGCCCGTCGTGCAGGGGCCGATGACCCGCGTCAGCGACCGACCAGGGTTCGCCGCGGCCGTCGCCGACGGGGGCGGCCTGCCGTTCCTGGCCCTGGCGCTGTCCGGCCCGGAGCAGACCCGCGAGCTGCTCACCCGCACCCGCGACGAGCTGGGCGACCGGCCGTGGGGCGTGGGCGTGCTCGGGTTCGCCGCCGAGGACGTGCGCGCCGCCCAGCTCGCCGTGGTCGAGGAGGTCCGGCCCACCCACGCGATCATCGCGGGCGGGCGGCCCGCGCAGGCCGCCCACCTGGAGGCCGCGGGCGTCTCGGCGTTCCTGCACGTGCCCTCGCCCGGCCTGCTGCGCCAGTTCCTCGCCGCCGGCGCGCGGAAGTTCGTCTTCGAGGGGGCGGAGTGCGGCGGCCACGTGGGCCCCCGGCACAGCTTCCCCCTGTGGGAGTCCCAGGTGGACGTCCTCCTCGACCACCTCGCCGCGGGCGGCGCGGGCGGGGACCTGACCGTGCTCTTCGCGGGCGGCGTGCACGACGAGCGCTCCGCCGCGATGGTCGCCGCGCTCGCCGCGCCCCTGGCCCGCGCCGGGGTCGGCGTCGGCCTGCTCATGGGCACCGCCTACCTGTTCACCGAGGAGGCCGTGCGCACCGGCGCGATCGGCCCCGTGTTCCAGCGGCACGTCGTCGCCGCCGACCGCACCGACCTGCTGGAGACCGCGCCCGGCCACGCCACCCGGTGCGTGCGCAGCGGCTTCACCGAGGACTTCGCCGCGCTGCGCGACGACCTGCGCGCCGGCGGCGTGCCCGACCGCGAGGCGTGGGACCGCCTGGAGCGCTTCAACGTCGGCCGCCTGCGGGTGGCCAGCAAGGGCGTCGAGCGCGTCGGCGACGACCTGCGGCCCGTGCCCGAGGAGCGGCAGGCCGCCGAGGGCATGTTCATGGCCGGCGACGTGAGCGTGCTGCGCGACGCCGTCACCACGGTCGCCGGCCTGCACGACTCCGTCGGCGCGGCGGCCGGCCGGTGGCTGGCCGACCGGGTCGCCGCGCTGCGCGCCGACCTGCTCGCCCCCGAACCCGAACCGGAGCCCGCCCCGCTGCGGGTCGCGGTCATCGGCATGGCCTGCGTGTTCCCCGGCGCCCCCGACCTGGCCTCGTTCTGGGCCAACGTGCTGTCCGGCGCCGACAGCGTCACCGAGGTGCCGCCCGAGCGGTGGGACCCGGAGCTGTACTACGACCCGGACGGCACCGGCGAGCGCACGCCGTCGCGCTGGGGCGGGTTCCTGCCGCGCATCCCGTTCGACCCGCTGGCCTACGGCATCCCGCCCGCCTCGCTCGGCGCGGTCGAGCCCGTGCAGCTGCTCGCGCTGGAGGTGGCCCGCCGGGCGCTGGAGGACGCGGGCTACCCGCACGCCGCCACCGACCACCGCCGCACGTCCGTCGTGTTCGGCGCGGAGTCCGGCAGCGACCTGTCCAACGCCACCACGCTGCGCACCGTGCTGCCCTCCTACACCGGGTCCCTGCCGCCCGCGCTGGACGCCCAGCTGCCCCGGCTCACCGAGGACTCGTTCCCCGGGATGCTGGCCAACGTCATCGCGGGCCGGGTGGCCAACCGGCTCGACCTCGGCGGCGCGAACTACACCGTGGACGCGGCGTGCGCGTCGTCGCTGACCGCCGTGGACGTGGCCTGCAAGGAACTCGTCGCCGGCACCAGCGACCTCGTCGTGGCCGGTGGCGCGGACCTGCACAACGGCATCAACGACTACCTGCTGTTCTCCTCCGTGCACGCCCTCTCGCCCAGCGGGCGCTCGGCCACGTTCGACCGGTCCGCCGACGGCATCGCGCTCGGCGAGGGCGTGGCGTGCGTGGTCCTCAAGCGGCTCGACGACGCCCTGCGCGACGGCGACCGGGTGTACGCGGTGGTCGACGGCGTCGGCAGCGCCAGCGACGGCCGCGCGCTCGGCCTGACCGCCCCGCGCCCCGAGGGGCAGCGCGCCGCGCTGGAACGCGCCTACCGGATGGCCGGCGTGTCACCCGCCCGGGTGGGCCTGGTGGAGGCGCACGGCACCGGCACGGTGGTCGGCGACCGCACCGAGCTGCGCACCCTCACCGAGGTGTTCACCGAGGCGGGCGCCGAACCCGGGTCGTGCGCGCTGGGGTCGGTCAAGTCCCAGATCGGGCACACCAAGTGCGCGGCCGGGCTGGCCGGGCTGATCAAGGCGGCGCTGGCCGTGCACCACGGCGTGCGCCCGCCGACCGCGCACCTGCGCGAGCCCAGCTCGGCGTGGGAACCCGACCGCAGCCCGTTCGCGTTCCACACCGCCGCCCGGCCGTGGGTCGCGCCGCCCGCCGAGCGGGTCGCCGGGGTGAGCGCGTTCGGGTTCGGCGGCACCAACTTCCACGTGGTGCTGCGCGCCCACGACCAGGCGCCCGCCGCGCACGCCCTGGACCAGTGGCCCGCCGAGCTGTTCCTGTTCCGCGGCGCGGACCCGGCCGCCGCCGCGCGCGCCGCCGCTGCTTTGCTCGACCAGGTCGACGCCACGCCCGCCGCCCGGTTGCGCGACTTCGCCCGCGGTGCGGCGACCAAGGCCGACGTGGCCGCGCTGCGCGGTGACCGGGTCTGGCTCGCCGTGGTGGCCCACGACGTCGCACAACTGCGCGACCGGCTGCGGCTCGCCGTGTCCGGCGGCACCAGCACCGCCACCGGCAGCTCCGGCTCCGGCGGCGGCGGTGTTGTCGGCTCTGTCGTGTCCGGCGGCGGCGTGGCCGGCTCTGTCGTGGCCGGCTCCGGGGTGCTCGGCTCCGGGGTGCTCGGCGACGGCGTGTTCAGCGCCGACGTGGCCGAGACCGGGTCGGTCGCCTTCCTCTACCCGGGCCAGGGCAGCCAGCGGCCGGGGATGTTGGCCGACCTGGTGGTGGCCTTCCCCGAGCTGCACCGGTACCTGGAGCTGGGGGCGCGGTGGGCCGACGCGCTCTACCCGCCCACCGCGTTCGACCCGGCCACCGAGGCCGCGCAGCGGGCCCGGATCACCGACACGGCCGTCGCGCAGCCCGCGCTCGGCGTGGTCGAGCTGGCCGCCACCGACCTGCTCGCGTCGGTCGGCGTGCGGCCGGACGCGGTGGCGGGCCACAGCTACGGCGAACTGGTCGCGCTGACCGCCGCCGGCGTGTTCGAGCCGGCCGACCTGCTCGCCGCCAGCGCCGCCCGCGCCGAGGCGATCCTCGACCAGGTGCGCGACGGCGACCCCGGCGCGATGGCCGCCGCGTCCGCGCCGGCCGACGAGGTCGAGGCGGTGCTGCGGGCCGCCGACCTGCCCGTGGTGGCGGCCAACCGCAACTCGCCCAAGCAGACCGTGGTGTCCGGGCCGACCGGGGCGGTGGCGTCGGCGGTGGAGCTGCTGCGCGCCGCCGGGTGGTCCGCCAAGCCGCTGCCGGTGGCGTGCGCGTTCCACAGCCCGCTGGTGGCGGGCGCGGGCGAGGTGTTCCGCCGGGTGCTCGACGGGATGCCGCTGCGCGCGCCGGAGCTGCCGGTCTGGGCCAACCGCACCGCCGACACCTACCCCGCCTCCGCCGACGCCGTGCGCGACGGGCTGGCCGCGCAGATCGGCGCACCGGTCCGGTTCGCCGAGCAGGTCGAGGCCATGCACGCCGCCGGCGTCCGGGTGTTCGTCGAGGTCGGGCCCGGCCGGGTGCTCAGCGGCCTGGTCGCCGCCGTGCTCGGCGACCGGCCCCACCGGGTGGTGAACCTCGGCGAGGACCTGCCCGGTTTCCTCACCGCCCTGGCGCGGCTCGCGGTCGCCGGGGTGGACGTGCGGACCGGACCGCTGGTGCGCGGCCGGGACGCCGCGGACCCGTCCGCCGTGCCCGCGGTGCCGGGGTGGACCGTCGACGGCCACCTCGTGCGGCGCGCGGACGGCGCCATCCAGCCCGGCGCGCTGCGCCCCGCCCAACGGATCACGGAGCCGATCGTGCCCGAACACCTCTCCACGCCCGTGTCGTCCGACGCGCTGGTCGCCGACTTCCTGCGCACCAGCCGCGAGATGATCGCCGCGCAGCGCGACGTGCTGATGACCTACTTCGGCGCGACCGGCGTCCCCGGAGCGCCCGTCGCGCCCGTCGCGCCCGTGGTGCTCCAGGCCGTCGCGCCCGCCCCGGTCCCCGTCGCCGTCGCGGCGGCCGAGCCGATCCCGCTCGAGCCGATCGCGGTGGAGCCGATCCCGGTGGAGCCGATCGCGGTGGACGTGCTGACGACCGTGGTCGAGGTGGTGGCCGAGCGCACCGGCTACCCGGTGGAGATGGTCGAACCGGGCCTGGACCTGGAGGCCGACCTCAGCGTCGACTCGATCAAGCGCGCCGAGATCGCGGGGGAGATCGCCACCCGGCTCGGGCTCGACGCCGGCGCGGGCGCGGCCCTGGAGGCGCTCAGCGCGGCCCGGACCGCCGCCGCCATCGCGGAGCTGATCGAGCAGCAGCGCGCGGCAGCGCCCGAACCCGCCGCCGCGACCGGACCCGCAGCCGGACCCGCGACCGGCCCCGTCGAACTCCGGACGGCCGAACCCGAACCCGAGGCCGTCGCCGCACCGCTGGTCGTCGCGCCGAAGCGGCTGGTGTTCGAGGAGCACGACCTGCCCGTGCCCGCCGCCGACGTGCGCGGCACCCGCGTGGTGGTCGTCGGCGCGCCGGACGAGGCCGTGACCTCCGCCCTGCTGGCCGCCGGCGTCGAGATCGGCCTGGAGGTGCGGGGTGCGGTCGTGCTGCACCTGGGCGCGCTGGACGCCGACGAGTCGCTGCTGCCCGAGGAGTTCCCGCGCATCCAGTCGCTGCTCGCCGCCGGGCCGCGCGGCCTGCTCGCGGTGGACCGGCGCGAGGTCGGGGCCGCCACCGGGCTGCGCGGCTTCTTCCGCACCCTGGCCCGCGAGTACCCGGACCTGACCACCACGCTCGTCGAGGTCCCGGCCGACGCCGGGCCGGACGCCGTGGCCGCCGCCCTGCTCGCCGAACTCGCCGCGCCGCCCACCGCCGACCGCGAACCCGTCGTGCTCGCGGGCCCCGGCACGCGGCGCGGCCTGCGCCTGACCGTGACCGACCTCGGGCCGGTGGCGGCGGCCGGCGCGGGACCCGCTGGCGACGGCGCGGCCGAGGCCGAGGCCGCCGGGCTGGACCGGGACGCCGTGGTGCTGCTCGCCGGCGGCGCGCGCGGCATCACCGCGCGGTTCGCCCGCACCCTGGCCGCCGCGGGCCGCTGCCGGTTGGAGCTGCTCGGCCGCACCCCCGCGCCGCTCGGCCCGGAGGAGCCCGACCTGGTCGCCGCGACCGACCGGGCCGCGCTGCGCGCCGCGTTCCTGGCCCGCGGCATGACCTCGCCCACCGAGGTGGAACGGGCGGTGTCCGCCGCGCTGGCCGAGCGCGAGGTCCGCACCACCCTGTCCGACCTGGGCGACCTGGCCCGCTACCACGCGGTGGACGTGCTCGACGCCGAGGCGGTGCGCGCCACCGTGAAGCGGGTGCACGACGAGCACGGCCGGCTGGACGCGGTGGTGTACGCGGCGGGCGTGATCGAGGACAAGCTGGTCGCGGACAAGTCGGTCGAGTCGTTCCGGCGCGTGTTCTCCACCAAGGTGGACGGTGCCCGCACCCTGCTCGACGCGGTCGACGCGCTGCCCGACGGCCCCCGGTACGCGGTGCTGTTCGGCAGCATCGCCGCCGCCCTGGGCAACCGGGGCCAGTGCGACTACGCCGCCGCCAACGACGCGCTGGAGGAGCTGGGCCGGCGCTGGTCGCGGCCCGGTCGGCGCGGCCTGACCGTCCACTGGGGACCGTGGGCGGGCGGCGGCATGGTCTCGCCCGAGCTGGCCCGCTCCTACGCCGCGCGCGGCGTCGCGCTCATCGACCCCGAGGAGGGACCGCTGAGCCTGCTGCGGGAACTGGCCTGGGGCCCGGCCGACGTGCACGCCGTCGTCAGCTCCGCGTCCGGCTGGTGACCGGGGTGACGCCGGTCGCGATCGTCGGCATGGCGGTGCTGTTCCCGGGCGCGCCCGACCTGGGTTCGTTCTGGCGCAACGTCGTCGGCGGCGTGGACGCCATCACCGACGTGCCCGCCGACCGCTGGGACGCGGGGTTCCACGACCCCGCCTCGCACGACCCCGCGCTGCGCCGGGCCGACCGCGTCTACACCCGGCGCGGCGGGTTCGTCGAGGCGTCGGTGGACGCGGCCGCGTTCGGCGTGATGCCCGCGTCCGTGCCCGGCACCGAACCGGACCAGCTCATCGCGCTCCAGGTGGCGGCGGACGCGGTGGCCGACGCGGGCGGCGACGCCGCGCTGCCCGGCGACCGGCGGCGGGTCGGGGTCGTCCTCGGCCGGGGCGGCTACCTCACGCCCGGCCTGGTGCGGCTGGACCAGCGCGTCCGCACCGCCAACCAGGTCGTGCGCACGCTGCGCGAGCTGATGCCCGAACTGGACGACGACCGGCTGGAACGGGTGCGCGCCGCGTTCGCCGAGCAGCTGGGGCCCGAGGCCCCCGAGTCGGCCATCGGCCTGGTGCCCAACCTCGCCGCGTCCCGCGTCGCCAACCGGCTCGACCTGCGCGGCCCCGCCTACACGGTGGACGCGGCGTGCGCCTCGTCGTTGGTGGCCGTGGACCACGCGGTGCGCGAGCTGGACAGCGGCCGGTGCGACGTCGTGCTGGCGGGCGGCGTGCACCACTGCCACGACATCACGCTGTGGAGCGTGTTCAGCCAGCTCGGCGCGCTGTCGCGCAGCGGGCGCATCCGGCCGTTCCACCGCGACGCCGACGGCGTGCTGATCGGCGAGGGCACCGGCGTGGTCGTGCTCAAGCGGCTGGCCGACGCCGAGCGCGCCGGCGACCGGGTCTACGCGGTCGTCGACGGCACCGGCGTGGCCAGCGACGGCCGCTCGGCGAGCCTGCTCAACCCGGACCCCGGCGGCCAGGCGCGCGCCGTGCGGCAGGCGTGGGAGGCGGCGGGCCTCGACCCGCGCGACCCCGACGCGCTGGGCCTGCTGGAGGCGCACGGCACCGGCACCCCGGCGGGCGACGGGGCCGAGCTGCGCACCCTGGCCGAGGTGTTCGGCCCGGCGAACGGACCGCGCGCCGCCCTCGGCTCGGTCAAGTCGATGATCGGCCACACCATGCCCGCGGCGGGCGTCGCCGGGCTGGTCAAGGCGGCGCTGGCGCTGCACCACGGCGTGCTGCCGCCCACCCTGCACTGCGACGACCCGCACCCGGCGCTCGCCGACACCCGCTTCGAGCCGCTGGCGCGAGCCCGGCCGTGGGAGGCGCCGGGCAGCGGCGCGCCGCGCCGGGCGGGGGTCAACGCGTTCGGTTTCGGCGGCATCAACGCGCACGTCGTGCTGAGCGAACCCGCCACCCGCGCCGCACCCGTCGTGGTGCGCGAGCCGACCAGGGTGCTGCGGCTGGCCGCGGCGACCCCGGCGGCCCTGCTGGAGCAGCTGACCGACGACCCCGCCGGCCTGGACGAGCGCGCCGACGTGCGCCACCCCGTGCGGCTGGGCGTCGTCGACCCGACGCCGCGCAAGCTGGCCCTGGCGCGCAAGGCCGTGGCCAAGGGCGTGCCGTGGCGCGGGCGCGGCGACGTGTGGTTCAGCCCCGCCCCGCTGGGCGGGCGCACCGCGTTCCTGTTCCCCGGCCTGGAGGCCGAGTTCGAGCCGGAGGTGGCCGACGTCGCCGCCCGGTTCGGCCTGCCCTGGGCCGAGGCCGAGGTGCGCGTCGGCGACGTCGGGCGGCATGGCGCGGCCGTGTTCCAGGTCGGGCGGCTGCTGGACGCGGCGCTGCGGCGGCTCGGCGTCGTGCCCGACGCGGTCGCCGGGCACAGCGTGGGGGAGTGGACCGCGATGGCGGCGGGCGGCATCCACGCCGCCGCCGAGGTGGACGCGTTCCTGGCCTCGTTCGACCCCGGTTCGCTGCGCGTGCCGGGCGTGGTGTTCGCGGTGCTCGGCGCGTCCGCCGACCGGGTCGCCGCCGCGCTCGCCGACCACCCCGACGTGGTGCTGTCCCACGACAACGCCCCCAACCAGGCGATGGTGTGCGGCCCGGAGGCGGAGGTGGACGCCGTCGTGCGCCGGTTCCGGGCGGAGGCGGTGATCGGCCGCGTGCTGCCGTTCCGGTCGGGCTTCCACACGCCGATGCTCGCGCCCTACCTGGCCCCGATCCGCGACGCCGCCCAGCGCTACGCCCTGCACCGGCCGACGACGCCGGTGTGGTCGGCGACCACCGCCGCCCCGTTCCCGGACGACCCGGCGGCGGTGCGCGAGCTGTTCGTCCGGCACCTGCTGGAACCGGTCCGGTTCCGGCCGCTGACGCAGGCCCTGCACGCGGCGGGCTTCCGCACGTTCGTGCAGCTCGGCGCGGGCCAGCTCGGGTCGCTGGTGAACGACACCCTGGCGGGCGAGGAGCACCTCGTGGTGTCCGCGCACGGCGGCCTCGCGCAGCTGCGGCGCGTGGTGACGGCCCTGTGGGTGCACGGCCGCCCCGCCGACGCGGAACCGCTGCTGCCGGCGCGCCGGACCGCCCACCGCACCCGCCTGGAGCTGGGCAACCCCCAGGTGTCCCTGCCCGCCTCCGAGCGGATCACCCCGCCCGCGGCGACCACCGTCCCCGACGCCCTGGCCGGCCTGGCGCACGACCCGCTCGCCGCCGAGCTGTCCGCCCTGCTGCGCGACACGGCCGGCCTGGCGACCGACCTGCTCACCGCCCGCGCCGCCGCACCGACCCGGCCCGCCGTGCCGACCCGGCCCGCCGTGCCGACCCACGCCGCCGTACCGACCTACACCGCCGCACCGACCCGCGCCGCAGCACCCGTCCACGCCGCCCCGCCCATTCACGCCACAGCACCTGCCTCCGGCGCGGCACCGACCCGGCCCGTCGTGCCCGGCCCCGCCGCCCCTGCCTCGCCCGTCGCGCCCGGCCCTGCCGCCCCGCCCGCCCGTGCCGCCGAACCCGCCCGCGCCGCCACCACCGCGCCCGCACCACCCGGGCAGGTCCTGCGGATCGACCTGGCGGACATGCCGTACCTGCGCGACCACTGCTTCTTCCGCCAGCGCCCCGACTGGCCCGACGACGCCGACCGCTGGCCGATCGTCCCCGCCACCACCGTCGTCGCGCACCTGACGGCCATCGCCGAGCGCACCGCCCCCGGCACCCGCGCCACCGCCGTGCACGACGTGCGGCTGCTCAAGTGGATCACCGCCACCCCCGCAGCGGACATCCCGGTCACCGTCCACCACCGCGCCCCCGGCGAGGTCGAGGTGGGCCTGACCGGCTTCTCCCGGGCCACCGTCACGCTCGCCGAGGACTACCCGCCACCACCGCCGCGCTGGCCCGTCGACGACCCCGAGCGCGTCCCCGACCTGCGCGCCCACCAGCTCTACGACGAGCGCTGGATGTTCCACGGCCCCCTGTTCCAGGGCGTCACCGAGCTGACCGCGATCGGCGAGCGGCACGTCCGGGGCGTGCTGGCCGCCCTGCCCACCCCCGGCGCGCTGCTGGACAACGTCGGCCAGCTGTTCGGCTACTGGGTGATGGCCGTCCTGCCGAACCGCACCACCGTGTTCCCGGTGCGCTTCGACCGCATCGCGTTCCACGGCCCGCAACCCCCGCCGCACGCCGAGCTGCACTGCCACGTCCGGATCACCGCCGTCACCGACAGCACCGTGACCGCCGACGTCCAGCTGTCCCACGACGACCGGGTCTGGGTGGAGATCACCGGGTGGAGCGACCGCCGCTTCGACACCGACCCCGGCATCCGCGCCGTGGACCGGTTCCCCGGCGCGCACACCCTGTCCGCCGTGGACGAGGACGGTCTGGCCGTGGTGCACGAGCGCTGGCCCGACCTGGCCACCCGCGAGCTGGTCATGCGCAACGTCCTGGGCGGCGTCGAGCGCACCGACTACGAGACCCGGCCGCCGAACGCGAAGCGCCGCTGGCTGCTCGGCCGCATCGCCGCCAAGGACGCCGCCCGCGCGCTGCTCTGGCGCGGGGGCGAGGGCGACGTCTACCCGGCCGAGGTCGCGGTGGACGACGTCGAGGGCCGGCCGAGGCTGCGCGGCGTGCACGGCCGGGACGTGACCGGCGTCCACGTGGACCTCGCCCACCACGGCGAGGTCGGCGTCGCGATCGCCCGGCGCGGACCGTGCGCCGTCGAGGTCCGGGAGGGCGGGGAGCGGCACGAGGCGGCCCTCGCCGCGGTCGCCAAGCTCGCCGGCGCGCCGGGCCGGGTCCTCGCCGAGGACGACGACCGGCTGGTCGTGGCCGCCGGCGGCCGGGAGCACGTCGTGCGCGTGCGCGCCGTCGCCAACCCGCCCGGCCTGCCCGCACGGGAGTACGTGGTCGCGTGGACCGCGCAGGAACCAGGAGAGGGATCATGAACACCGACACCGCCGCGGACCCCGACACCGTGCTGGCCGACATCACCGGCATGCTGCGCGAACTGCTGGAGGAGCACGGCCTGCCGGACGCGGACATCACCCGGGGCTCCACGTTCCACGGTGACCTGGAGCTGGAGAGCATCGACCTGGTGACGCTGTCGGCGTCGCTGCGCGAGCACTACGGCGACCGGGTCAACTTCGCCGAGTTCGTCGCCGACCTGGAGCTGGACGAGATCATCGGCCTCACGGTCGGCGAGCTGGTCGACCACGTGGTCGCCTCGCTGCGGGCCGCGTGATGGCGAAGGTCCGCACCGGCGACATCACCACGCACGTGCAGCGGCTGCCCGCGGCCGACGGCGACCCGGCCGCACCGCTGGTGGTGTTCGTGCACGGCCTGCTCACCGACAGCCTGGCCAGCTACTACTTCACGATCGGCCCGCAGGTCGCGGCGGCCGGCGCGGACGTGCTCATGTACGACCTGCGCGGGCACGGCCGCAGCGACCGCCCGGCCACCGGCTACCGGCTGGAGCACTTCGTCGACGACCTGGCGCACCTGCTCGACGCGCTCGGCGAGACCCGGCCCGCGCACGTGGTGGGCAACTCGTTCGGCGGCACGGTCGCGGCCGGCCTGGCCGCCTGGCACCCCGACCTGGTCGCCACCGTCACCATGATCGAGGCCGAGCCGCCGGTGGCCGCCTGGACCCGGCACATGGCCGACGGCCTCGCCGACGCCAAGGCGCGCCTGGCGCGCGAGGAGGTCATCGGCTGGATCGAGGCCAACCACGGCGCGCACACCGCGAAGCTGTCCCGGGGTGCGAGCCGCATCCTCCAGACCACCACGCTCGCCGAGGACGTCCCGCGCAGCCGGGTGGTCGACGACGACCTGAGCGCGCTCACCCGCCCGCTGCTGGCCGTGTTCGGCGACGAGTCCGGCCTGTGCGAGCAGGTCCCCGGGCTGGAGGCCGCGCTCGCCGACTGCCGCACCGTCGTGCTGCCCGAGCAGGGCCACTCGGTGCTGGTGGAACGGCCGCACGAGACGCGCGAACTGCTGCTGGACTGGGTGCGCGCCCACCACGCCCCGGCGGTGGCGCCCCGGTGAGCCGGTTCCTGTTCGTCGCGCCGCCGCTGGTCGGCCACGTCAACCCGCTCGCGGCGGTGGCGGCGGAGCTGACCGCGCGGGGCCACGACGTCGCCTGGGCCGGGCACGCCGACCTGCTGCGCCGCCTGCTCGCGCCGGGCGCGCGGGTGCACGACTGCGCGCTGCCGCCCACCGACCTGCTGCACCGGCCGCCGGAGCTGACCGGCCCGGCCGCGTTCCGGTTCCTGTGGCGGGACTTCTTCGTGCCGCTGGCCGACGCCATGGCGCCCGGCGTGGCCGCCGCCGTCGAGCGCGAGCGGCCCGACCTCGTGGTGGCCGACCAGCACGCGGTGGCCGGGTCGCTGGTAGCGGAACGGCTCGGCGTCCCGTGCGCGACCTCGGCCAGCACCTCCGCCGAACTGGTCGACCCGCTGGCCGGGCTGCCCAAGGTCGCCGCCTGGCTGACCGACCTGCTCGCCGACCTGCGCCGCCGGATCGGCGACCCGACCGCCGGCCACGACCCGCGCCACCCGCCCGGCGGCGTGGTCGCGTTCACCACCGGCGACCTGGTCGGCGACGTGCCCCTGCCCGACGGCGTGCGGCTGGTCGGCCCGGCCGTCACGTCCCGCCCGTCGAGCGACTTCCCGTGGCACCGGCTCGACCCCGACCGCCGCGTGGTGCTGGTCAGCCTCGGCACCGCGAACGTCGACGCGGGCGCGCGGTTCCTGCGCGAGGCGGCCACGGCCGTGGTCGCCCGACCGCACGTGCAGGGCGTCGTGGTGGACCCCGGCGGCGTGCTGGGCGACGTGCCGGGCGCGCTGGTCGTGCCGCACGTGCCGCAGCTCGACCTGCTGGCCCGCTGCGCGGCGGTGGTGTGCCACGCCGGGCACAACACCGTGTGCGAGTCCCTGTGGCACGGCGTGCCGCTCGTGCTCGCGCCCATCCGCGACGACCAACCGGTGGTCGCGGGCCAGGTCGTCGCGGCGGGCGCGGGCGTGCGGGTGCGGTTCGGCCGGGTCACCGCCGAGGGCCTGGGCGCGGCCCTGGACACCGTGCTCGACCCCGCCTCCGGGCACCGCGACGCGGCCCGTGCGCTCGCCCGGTCCTTCCACGCCGCCGGCGGCGCGCCCGCCGCCGCCGACCACCTGGCGGCGGTGGCCGCCCGCACCCCCGCCACCACCTGAGCCGCACCCCCTCGCCCGACCCGGCTACCGCCTTGGGGAACACGATGACGACCAGTCCCTCGACCAGTGCCCTGCGGGTGCTGCTCGACCACGCCCGCCCCCACCGCGCCGTGCTGGCCGGCAGCCTGCTCCTCGTGCTCGCGGCCGGCGCGTCGGGGCTCGTGCAGCCGCTGGTGGCGCAGGACGTGCTGGAGGCGCTGGGCACCGGCGGGTCCGTGCTGGAACCGGTCCTGCTGCTGGCCGGGCTGGTGGTGCTCGGCGCGGTGCTGACCGGCGTGCAGTCGTGGTGGCAGCAGCGCACCGCCGAGCACGTCGTCCGCCAGGTGCGCCGCGACCTGGTGTTCCGGCTGATCCGGCTGCGCGTGCCCGAGCTGGACCGCCGCCCGCCCGGCGACCTGACCGCCCGGGTGACCTCCGACAGCACCCTGTTGCAGAACGCCGCCACCGAGGGCCTGGTGCTGGTCGCCAACGGCCTGCTGACCACGCTCGGCGCGGTCGTGCTGATGGGCGTGGTGCACCTGGGCCTGCTCGGCGTCACCGCCGGGGTGATCGTCGCGGTGGCCCTGGTGCTGCTGGTCGTGCTGCCCCGCATCCGGCTCGCGGTGGCGCGGGCGCAGGCGGCCGTGGGCGCGGTCGGCGCGGCGCTGGACCGGGCGCTCGGCGCGGCCCGCACGGTCAAGGCCAACGGCGCGGAGGCCCGCGAGACCGCCCTTGCCGGCGCCGCCCTGGACGAGGCGCACGCCGCCGGGCTGGTCGGCGCGCGGTACGCGGCCGTGGTCAAGGTGCTGACCGGCGTGGCGATCCAGGGCGCGTTCCTGGGAGTCCTGGGCGTCGGCGGTGCGCTGGTCGCGGCCGGGCGGATGACCGCGCCGGAGCTGATCGCGTTCCTGCTCTACGTGTTCTACCTGGCCTCGCCCATCGGGTCGCTCGCCGCCGGGCTCGGGATGCTCCAGCAGGGCCTGGGCGCGGTCGGCCGGATCGACGAGGTGCGGCGGATGCCGGTGGAGGAGGACGTGGACCTCGCCGTGCCGACCCCGCACGGCCCGCCGCCCGCGGTGGAGTTCGACGGCGTCGAGTTCGCCTACCCCGGTCGCGGGCCCGCGCTGCGCGGCGTGTCGTGGACCGCGCGGCCCGGCACGCGCACCGCGCTGGTCGGCCTGTCCGGTGCGGGCAAGACGACGATGTTCGCGCTGCTGCAGCGGTTCTACGAGCCGACCGCGGGCACGATCCGGGTCGGTGGCGCGGACATCGCGGACCTGTCGCGCGCCGAGCTGCGGCGGCTCATCGCGTACGTGGAGCAGGACTCGCCGGTCATGGCGGGCACCCTGCGGGAGAACCTGCTCTACGCCGCGCCGGACGCCTCCGCCGAGGACATCGCCGAGGCGCTGCGGGTGACCAGGCTGCTCGGCTTCGTGGACCGGCTCGACGCGGGCCTGGACACCGAGGTCGGCACGCGCGGCGTCACCCTGTCCGGTGGCGAGCGGCAGCGGCTGGCCATCGCGCGGGCGCTGCTGCGCAAGCCGCGCGTGCTGCTGCTGGACGAGGCCACCGCCCAGCTCGACGCCCGCAACGAGAACGCGCTGCGCGACGCGGTGGAGCAGGTGGCCCTGGGCTGCACGGTCA
Source organism: Saccharothrix sabaoui (assembly GCF_051756985.1). NCBI lineage: Bacteria > Bacillati > Actinomycetota > Actinomycetes > Pseudonocardiales > Pseudonocardiaceae > Saccharothrix > Saccharothrix sabaoui. Next base: position 141 of record NZ_JBPKJK010000147.1, on the reverse strand, counting down.
TCCTGATCGCGCACCGGCTGTCCACGGTGACCGACGCGGACCGGATCGTCGTGCTGGAGCACGGCGCGGTGCGCGCGCAGGGCACGCACGACGAGCTGGTGGAGCGGGACGAGCTGTACCGGGAGCTGGCCGCGACCCAGC
>NZ_JBPKJK010000146.1:0-21790 GCF_051756985.1 Saccharothrix sabaoui | reverse complement strand
GCCCGCCTGGCTCGCCGCCGCGGTCGCCCTGTCGCCCGCCGAGGTCATCCCGCCGCCCTCCGCCGTCCCCGTCGCTCCCGCCGTCCCCGGCACCCGGTCGTCGTCGTCCCCGTCATCGGGTCGTCACCCGCCGATCGCGCTCATGGGCCGGTCGGGCTGGCTGAACCCGGCGTCGTTGATCCCGTGCCCGGCCGCCTTCGCCCACGAGTTGCCCCGCCACGCGTCCGCGACCTCCTCGTCGGTCGCCCCGCCCCGCAGCAGCGCCCTCAGGTCCGTCTCCGTCCGGCTGAACAGGCAGTTGCGCACCTGGCCGTCCGCGGTCAGCCGGGTCCGGTCGCACGCCGCGCAGAACGGCCGGGTCACCGACGCGATCACGCCCACCACCGCCGGGCCGCCGTCCACCAGCCACTTCTCCGCGGGCGCGCCGCCGCGCTCACCGGGCTCGGGCTCCAGCGCGAACGCCGCGCGCAGCGACGCCAGGATCTCCTCGGCGGTCACCATGCCGTCCCGGTCCCAGCCGTGCTGCGGGTCCAGCGGCATCTGCTCGATGAACCGCAGCTGGTAGCCGTGCTCCACGCAGAACCGCAGCAGCGGCACGGCCTCGTCCTCGTTGACGCCGCGCATCAGCACCGAGTTGACCTTCACCGGCGTCAGCCCGGCGTCCCGCGCGGCGGCGAGGCCGGCGAACACGTCGTCGATCCGGTCACGCCTGGTCAGCTCCCGGAACCGGGCCGGGTCGAGGGTGTCCAGCGAGACGTTCACCCGGTTCAGCCCGGCCGCCACGAGGTCCACCGCGCGCCGCGCCAGGGTCACCCCGTTCGTGGTCATCGAGATCCGCGGTCGGGGCCGCAGCGCGGCGGTCGCCGCCACGACGCCCTCCAGGCCGGGCCGCAGCAGCGGCTCGCCGCCGGTGAACCGGATGTCGGTCACCCCGAGTAGGGTCACCGCGACGCGCAGGAGCCTGGTCAGCTCGTCGTCGGAGAGCAGCTCCGGCTTCGGCAGCCAGTCCAGGCCCTCCGCGGGCATGCAGTAGGTGCAGCGCAGGTTGCAGCGGTCCGTGAGGGACACGCGCAGGTCTTTCGCGACCCGGCCGAACCGGTCGACCAGCAGTGGTGAGCCCGGACGCCCCGCGGTCTCCGGGTTGCCGCGCACGGCGGGTAGCCCCAACTCGACAGCTGTCACCCCGTCCAGGGTAATCGGCCGACGCCGGTGGGTGGACGAGGAGAAGCCGGTGGGCGGAACTCCCCCGCGCGGAGGAGGATGCCTGGCCGCGCCCCGCAGCCGCTAAGTTGCTGGGCATGACGAGCGAGCACGACGTGCCCGCCGACGTGCCCGCCGACGTGGTGGAGCGGTTCGGCTCCTACACGCGGGAGACGAGCGCGCTCACCGCCCAGGTCCACGGCAGGCTGGCGGAGCGGATGGGCCTCTCGCCGACCGACGAGAAGTGCCTCGACCTGGCGCTGCGCGCGGGGGGACCGGTCACGGCGGGCCGGATCGCCGAGCTGTCCGGCCTGTCCACCGGCGCGGTGACCGGGGTGATCGACCGGCTGGAGCGCGCCGGGTACGCGCGCCGCGTCCGGGACCCGCACGACCGCCGCAAGGTGTTCGTCGAGGTCACGTTGGCCGACGACGCCAGGTCCGAGCACCTCTCGCGCGGCGCGCAGGAGGCCCTGACCGAGGTGTTGTCGCACTTCACGCCCGAGGAGCGGGACGTGCTGGAGCGCTACCACCGGGCGGTCGTCGCGGCGTTCCGGAAGCGCGTGGTCGACGCCTGAGCCGGCAGCATGTCGCCCATGAGCGATCAGTGGAACTACCTGATGGACATGGACGGCGTGCTCGTGCACGAGGAGCACCCCATCCCGGGTTCGGGCGAGTTCGTCGCCGAGCTGACCGCGAACTCCATCCCGTTCCTCGTGCTCACCAACAACTCCATCTACACCCCGCGCGACCTGCGCGCCCGGCTGTCCCGCACGGGCCTGGAGGTGCCGGAGTCGGCGATCTGGACCTCGGCGCTGGCGACCGCGCGGTTCCTCGACTCGCAGCGGCCCGGCGGGTCGGCGTTCGTCATCGGCGAGGCGGGCCTGACCACGGCCCTGCACGAGATCGGCTACGTGCTCACCGACCGCGAGCCGGACTACGTGGTGCTGGGCGAGACCCGCACCTACAGCTTCACCGCGATCACCAAGGCGATCCGGCTGGTGGAGGAGGGCGCGAAGTTCATCGCCACCAACCCCGACGCCACGGGACCGTCGCGCGAGGGCTCGCTGCCCGCGACCGGCGCGGTGGCCGCGCTGATCGAGCGGGCCACCGGCCGCGCCCCTTATTACGTGGGCAAGCCCAACCCGCTGATGATGAGGTCGGCGCTGCGGGCGCTGGGCGCGCACTCGGAGCACACCCTGATGATCGGCGACCGGATGGACACCGACGTGCGCTCGGGCCTGGAGGCGGGCCTGCGCACCATCCTGGTGCTGTCGGGCATCTCCGCGGACTCCACCGCCGAGCTGTACCCGTACCGGCCGACGCGGGTGGTGAAGTCGATCGCCGACCTGGTCGGCCACTCGGCGAACCCGTTCCCGGAGGACGAGCCGAACCCGGTCTAGGCGTCCCGGCCCGGCTGCGCGGCGGAGTCGTGCCGTCACGGTCCGCTCGGCCCGGCTCCCCCCGGCGGGGGAGCGGGCGGCCGACCGCCGGAACGGGGTGCCGAAGCGCTGATCGACTCGCGCGCACGACCCCCGCGCGTCGCCTATCGTCGCGGGTGTGGAACGACCGCTGTTCGTGGTCGGCGACGTGCACGGGCACCTCGCCGAGCTGACCCGCGCCCTGCACGCCGCGGACCTGGTGGACGCCGACGGCGACTGGAGCGGCGGCGACGCGGAGCTGTGGTTCCTGGGCGACTTCGTCGACCGCGGCCCCGACGGCGTCGGCGTGATCGAGTTCGTCATGCGCCTGCACGAGCAGAGCGGCGGGCGGGTCGACGCGCTCGTGGGCAACCACGAGGTGCTGCTGCTGGGCATGCACCGGTTCGGCGACGAGAACGTGCCGGGCGCGCCCACGCCCCGCAGCTTCGCCCGCAGCTGGCTGCTCAACGGCGGCCTGCGCAGCGACCAGGACCGGCTCACCGACGCCCACATCGGGTGGCTGACGTCGCGCCGCGTGCTCACCGAGGTGGACGGCCACCTGCTCATGCACTCCGACACCCTCGCCTACCTGGAGTGGGGCGCCACGATCGACGAGGTCAACGACGCCGTGCACCACGTGCTCGGGGGCGACGACCTCGAACAGTGGTGGGAGTGCTGGCGCAAGATGACGACGCGCTACGCGTTCCGCGGCCCGGACGGCCCGGCGGTGGCCACCGCGCTGCTCGACCTGCTGGGCGGCCGGGAGGTCGTGCACGGGCACAGCGTCATCGCCGACCAGCTCGGCGTGCCGCCGGCGGAGATCGACGGCCCGCTGCGCTACGCCGACGGCAGGGTGCTGGCCGTGGACGCGGGCCTCTACAGCGGCGGCCCGTGCCTCGTGGTGCGGCTGGACGAGCCCGATGCCGACGAGCCCGGCGCCGACGAGCCCGAGCCCGCCGGAGCCGGGGTCGAGGGGCCGGCCTAGGGGGCCGGCACGATCTCCTTGCCCAGCGGCAGCAGCGAGACGGGCACCAGCTTGAAGTTCGCGATGCCCAGCGGGATGCCGATGATCGTCACGCACAGCGCGATGCCGGTGACGACGTGCCCGATCGCCAGCCAGACGCCCGCGACGACGATCCAGATCACGTTGCCGAGCAGCGACGGCGCGCCCGCGCCCGGCCGGTCCACGACGGTGCGGCCGAACGGCCACAGCGCGTAGTTCGCGATCCGGAACGACGCCAGCCCCCACGGGATCGTGATGATCAGCACGCAGCAGACGATGCCCGCGAGCACGTACCCGACGGCCAGCCAGAAGCCGCTGAGCACCAGCCAGATCACGTTCAGGATGAGCCTCACCGCACCCATCCTGCCCGATTAAGCTGCCCGCTTGTGCTGAACAGACTCCGCTGGGGTGTCGTCGCCACGGGCGGCATCGCCGACGTCGTGACCGGTGACCTCCGCCTCCTGCCCGACGTCGAGGTGCTCGCGGTGTCCTCCCGCGCGCTGCCGAAGGCCGAGGCCTTCGCCGCGAAGCACGGCGTCCCCCGCGCCTACGGCGACTACGCCGACCTGCTGGCCGACCCGGACGTGGACGTCGTCTACGTGGCGACGCCGCACGTCCAGCACCACGAGGTGAGCCGGGCCGCGCTGGCGGCGGGCAAGCACGTGCTGTGCGAGAAGCCCGCCGCGCTGACCTCCGCCGACCTGCGCGAGGTGGTCGACCTGGCGCGCGAGCGCGGCCTGTTCTTCATGGAGGCCGTCTGGACCCGGTTCAACCCGCTCGTCGTGCGCCTGGGCGAGCTGGTCGCGGCGGGGGAGATCGGCGAGGTGAGGTCGGTTCGGGCCGACTTCGGGTTCACGCTGCCGCACGACCCGGCGCACCGGCTGTGGAACCTGGGCCTGGGCGGCGGTTCGCTGTTCGACCTGGGTATCTACCCGGTGTCGTTCGCGCACCTGCTGCTCGGCGAGCCGGAGGCGGTGCACGCGCACGGTTCGCTCGTCGGCGGCGTGGACGCCGAGCTGGGGATGCTGCTCGGCTACCCCGGCGGCGCGCACGCCCTGCTCGGGTCGTCGCTGGTCAGCCCGCTCAAGGACGGCGCGGTCGTGTACGGGACGAAGGGGCTGGTGGAGTTCCCGGAGGCGATGTACAACCCGGCGCGCATGATCGTGAACGGCGTGGAGCACACCTACGTGCAGGAGGGCGCGGGGTACGTGCCGCAGCTGCGCGAGGTGGTGGCCCGGGTCGTGGCGGGCGAGGTGGAGAGCCCGTCGATGTCGCACGACGAGTCGCTGGCGATCCTGCGCACGATGGAGCGGGCCGCCGCGGGCGTCGGCCTGTCCTACGAGGGCGTCCGGTAGTCCGCGCCCGCTAGTCCGCGCCCGCCCGGCGCGCGTAGTCGTCGGCGTAGCGGGCGACCAGGGCGGCCGACTCGACCGGCGGCAGGGCCAGCGACCGCAGGCACCGCATCTTGTGCTCGTAGCGGGCCACGACCCGCGGGTCCTCGTGGAAGGCGGTCGCGGTGTCGGTCTCCACGACGGCCAGGGGCCGGGTCGGCGCGGGGAACGCCAGCAGCGCGGCCGGCCGCAGCAGCGCCTCGTGCGCCGGGGCGGTCGCGGGGACGACGTGGACGGTGGTGCCCGGCGCCCCGCACACCAGCGCCAGGCGCCGCACCTGGTCGCGCATGGTCGCCGTGCCGCCGACGACCATGCGCAGGGCCGCCTCGTGCACGTAGAGGGTGGTGAGCGGCCCGATGACGGCGCGCAGCGCCGCCTGGCGCGCGGCCCGCGCGCGGACGAGGTCGTCGTCGCCGGTGAGGGCGCGGGTGTAGTCGGCGGTCTGGGCCAGGGCGGGGATCGCGAACGCCTCGTAGCAGGTGATCGCGGTGGCGGCGCGCTCGTGCACGGACAGCGCGGTCAGCGCGTCGGGGGCGGTGTCGTGCAGGCGCAGGAAGCTGCCGGTGTCGGGTTCCGCGGTCAGGGCGAGGATGTGGTCGCGGGTGGCCTTGTCGGCTCCGCAGCGGCCGACCAGCGCGCCGATCTCCCACGGGGCGGCGCCCCGGCTGCCCGTCTCCAGCTTGTTCAGCTTGTTCGGTGACCAGCCCAGGGACTCGCTGAGCACCGCGGCGGACAGGGCGGCCCGACGCCGGACGCGCCGCAGCTCCTCGCCCAGTTCGCGGCTGTGCGCGGTGCCCGACCTGACCGCGGCCCTGTTCTCCGCCGGTGCTTCCGTCCGTCCAACGGTCTCCACGTGGTCGATCCCTCCCGGGTGCGTCGAGCGAGGCGGGCACCGGAGGACCGGCAACGAAAATGTAGTGTCATGAACGTTCTTGGGGCGACATCCCGATCGGGTGACGCTGGTCGCCTGTTCGTGGGCGCGACCGGCAGACTGGCCCCGCCCCCGCCCGAGGAGTGACCATGACCGACGCGCCGAAGCCGGTCCCGCCGATCCGCCGGCGCCAGTTGGCGTACCGGTTGGCCGAGCTGCGCGACCAGGCGCGGATGACGCAGGACGACGCGGTGCGGGCCACCGGCCTCAGCCGCTCGACCATCAGCAAGATCGAGAACGCCGAGCAGGCGATCCTGGAGAAGAACGTCCGGCTGCTCGCCACCGCCTACGGCGTGGGGTCGCCGGAGCTGGACGTGCTGCTGCGGATGGCCCGCGAGAGCAACCAGCGCGGCCTGCTGGTCGCGCACGCCGACGTGGCCGCCGACTTCGCGCGGGACTACATCAGGTTGGAGAGCTACGCCTCGGAGGTGTGGACGCTGGAGACGGCCCACGTGCCCGGCATCCTCCAGACGCGGGAGCACACCCGGGCCCTGCGCCGGGTGTGGAAGCCGGACGCGACCGAGGACGACCTCCGGCGCGCCGTCGAGCTGCGCGCCGAGCGGCAGCGCCGGCTGACCGGTCCGGCGCCGCTGCGGCTGCGCGTGATCCTCGACGAGGGCGTGTTCGACCGGCTCGTCGGCGACGCCGGGGCGCGGGTGGGGCAGGTCGACCACCTCGTCGAGATGTCGCGGCGGCCGAACGTCGTCGTCCAGCTGATGCCCAAGAGCGCCGGGCTCTACCGGGGCATGGACCAGCCCTTCTCCGTCCTGCGCTTCGACCCCGCGCCGGGCATGGACGTCGCGTACGCCGAGGGGCTGTTCAGCGCCACCTACCACGAGAAACCGCGCGAGGTCGTCGCGCACGTCGAGCTGTTCGAGGAGATCGCCTCGGCCGCGCTTTCACCGGCGGCGACCCGTGACGCCCTGGCTACGCTGAGGGGCGCACTCGGGAGCGACGACTGAAAGGGGTTGGCATGACCGACCTCATCCCCGGCACGTGGCGGAAGTCGAGCAGGTCGGCCGGCAACAACGGCAACTGCGTCGAGCTGGCCCAGGCCGGTGACGGCCTGGCGGTGCGGGACAGCAAGAACCCGGGCGGTGGCGCGGTGGTCGTCGGGGCGAAGGCCAGGGCGGCGTTCCTGGCGGCCGTGCGGGAGGACCGCGCCGGCCGGTGACCGGCGGGCGGACCGCCCTCACGGCTCGCGCAGCAGGGCCTCCGCCACCGCCACCACGGCCTCCACCCGGCGGCTGCTCGGCGTCAGCAGGTGGCTCAGCGCGACCCGCACGACCGTCTCCGCGACCAGGTGCGCGCGCGCGGCGGGCAGCGCCGGCCAGTGCGCCCGGACGTGCTGCGCGAACACCGACGTGGCGAGCGTCAGGACGGGCTGGCCGCGGGTGGTGAGCAGCGGCAGCATGTCCTCGGCGTTCGCCCCGGAGAACACGGACCTCGCCAGCGGGTCCTCGCCGGCCAGCTCGAAGGCGAACCGGATGCCGAGCCGCAGCCCCTCCAGCGGGTCGGGCGTGGCCTGCATCCGCTCCCGCACCCCGTCGAGGAACTCGCCCGCCTTGAACAGGGCCACCGCCTGCACGAGCCGGTCCTTGTTGCCGAACTCGTTGTAGACGCTCTGCCTGCTCACCTTCGCCCTGGACGCGACGTCGGCCATCCGCAGGCCGCGCGAACCGCGCTCGGCCACCAGGTCCACGGCCGCCAGCAGCAGGGCGCGGGTGAGTTCCGTCACGGCGCAAAGCTTGGCACAGCGGCGGTTACAGTCGGGGTGTGCCGCTGACCGTGGGATTCGACCTGGACATGACGTTGATCGACCCCCGTCCCGGGATGGCGGCCGTGATGGACGCGGTGGCGGCCGAGTGCGGCCACCCCCTCGACGGCGCGCACTTCGCGGCCAACCTCGGCCCGCCCCTGGACATGGTCTACCGGGGCTTCGGCGTGCCCGAGGAGGAGATCCCCGACCTGGTCGACCGGTTCCGCGCGCTGTACCCGGAGGTGGTGATCCCGGCGACGGTGGCGCTGCCCGGCGCGGCGCGGGCGCTCGCCGCCGTGCGCGAGCTGGGCGGGACGACGCTGGTGGTGACCGGCAAGTACCGGAAGAACGCGGCGCTGCACCTGGCCGCGTTCGGCTGGGAGGTCGACCACCTGTTCGGCGAGCTGTGGTCCACCGGCAAGGCGGAGGCGCTCCGGGCGCACGACGCCGCCGCCTACGTCGGCGACCACGTGGGCGACGTGCGGGGCGCGAAGGCGGCGGGCGCGGTGGCCGTGGCCGTCGTCAGCGGGCCGTGCGGCGCGGACGAGCTGGCCGCCGAGGGCGCGGACGTCGTGCTGCCCGACCTGACCGGTTTCCCGGACTGGCTGCGCGCGAACGCCGAGCGGCTCAGCGCCGGGGCCGCCGGGAGTCCCGCACCGCGCTGAACACGCCCAGCGCGAGACCGGCGGGGGTGAGCAGCCACCCCGCCGCGAACACCCACGCGGGCAGGCCGCGTTCGCCCACGACGAACATCGCGACGATCGCCACGACACCGAGCGCGAACAGGGCCACCGCCGCCGGCATCAGCTTCGAGGTCGACATGCGGATGAGCCTAGTCGCGCGATCGGAGGTGCCTCCGCGCCGGTGTTCTGGCTACTCTGGTGGGACGCGCCTCGGGCACGCCCGGGGCGCGTTCGTCGTGTGAGTGCAAGAGGGATTGGTGAGCGCGGTGCCGACCGGCAAGGTCAAGTGGTACGACTCGGAGAAGGGCTTCGGCTTCGTCACGCAGGACGGTGGCGAGGACGTCTACGTGCGGAAATCCGCGCTGCCCCCGGGTGTCGAGGGCCTCAAAGCCGGTCAGCGCATCGAGTTCGGCATGGCCGAGGGCAGGCGCGGCCCGCAGGCGCTGTCGGTGCGCCTGATCGACCCGGCCCCGTCCGTGGCCGAGGCGCGCCGCCGCCCCGCCGAGGAGCTGCACGGCCTGGTCGAGGACATGATCAAGCTGCTGGAGATCAAGGTGCAGCCCGAGCTGCGCCGGGGCCGCTACCCGGACCGCAAGAACACCAAGCTGGTCGCCGAGGTGGTCCGGGCCGTGGCGCGGGAGCTCGACCCGTAGGTCAGCCCTGCTCCACGCGCAGCACCCACGTGCCGCGCGCCACGAAGTCGAAGGCGCCCGTCGTGCTCGCCTCGATGCGCGCCCCGTACTGCTGGACCTCGACGCTCTCCAACCGGTCGGCGGGGTCCGGCAGCACGAGCGTGTACGCGAACCTCGGCTCGCGCGAGGTGAACAGCTTGCTGCGCAGCGGCTCCCGGGGCACGCCCGCGCCGTCGCGGTAGGTGAACTTCACCGACCAGGCGGTCTCGGCCAGCTCGCCGGGCACGGAGATCTGCACCGGCTTGCCGGGCCGCACCCGCAGCACGCCCAGCGCCTCCACGTCCACGTCGCAGTTCTCCGACTGGAGGTCGCAGTACTGCGACGGCGCGACGGTGACCGCGTGGCCGTCGGCGTAGAAGGTGACCTCGGGGTTCCGCGGCGCCGCGCAGGCGGTGAGGGCCAGCAGCGGGACGACGGCAAGCGGGACTCGGCGCACGGCCGTCGAGCCTACGTGCCGCGGTGCGGCGCGACGGGCGCGGGGCGCAGCGGCCGGTCGCCGCCGAACCCGGGGACGAGCGTCGCGCCCCGCCGGGTCTGCACGGTCTGCGCCAGGCCCACCGCGAGCAGCACCGACAGCACGGTGAACCCGACCCAGTACTCGGTGGGCAGCAGCACGCCGAGCGCGCCGCCGAACACCCAGCCGAGCTGGAGGATCGTCTCCGACCGGCCGAACGCCGAGGCCCGCGACTCGTCGGGCACGTCGTCCTGGATGACCGCGTCCAGCGACACCTTCGCCAGCGAGCTGGCCGTGGCCCCGACCAGGCCGACGACCGCCGCCGTGGTCAGGCCGGGCAGCACCGCCGCCACCACCGTCGAGGCCAGCGCCGCGCCGAGGCAGCCGAGCACGACGTGGTCGGGCGAGCCGAAGTGCAGGCGCGCGCCCACGGCGTTGCCGAGGAAGCTGCCCGCACCGGCCGCCGCCGCGATCACGCCGAGCAGCAGCAGCTGCTTGAACGCGTCGCCCTCGGTCTGGGCGCGCACCACGAACGCGGAGAACAGCATCAGGAACCCGGTGAGCATCCGGATCGTGCCGTTGCCCCACAGCGACACCACGACCGTGCGGCCCAGCGGCTGCCGCTCCCGCTTCTGCGGCCTGCCGGGCTCGCGCGGCCGGGCCCGCAGCGACGCGGGCACCTCGCCCTCGGTGACCTCGACCCACGACGGGATGCGCAGGCAGTAGTAGGCGTTCACGGCGCTGAGCACGGCGGTGAACCACAGCGCGCCCGGCGAGCCGAACAGGTTCGCGAACCCGGCCGCGAACGCCCCGAGCACACCGCCCGCGGCCAGGCCGAACACCGTCATCCGGGCGTTGGTCTTGGACAGCGTGATGTCGCGCGGCAGCACGCGCGGGGTGATCGCGGCCTTGAGCACGGTGAACGACTTGGACAGCACCATGCTGCCCAGCGCCGCCGGGTACAGGCCCCAGTTGTCGAAGTTCATCGCCATCACGATCGACAGGAGCACCCGCAGCGCGCACGAGGCGGCCAGCGCGATCCGCCTGCCGCGCTGGACGCGGTCCAGCGCCGGGCCGATGACCGGGGCGACCAGCGCGAACGGCGCGACCGTGATCAGCAGGTAGAGGGCGACCTTGCCGCGGCTCTCGCCGGAGGCGGCGGAGAAGAACAGGGTGTTGGCGAGCGCGACGGCCATGGCGGCGTCGGCCGCGTAGTTCAGCATCACCGCGTAGGTGAGCGAGGACAGGCCGGACTGCTTGGCGCCGTCGGCGTGCGCGGCGCGGCGGAACGTCGCCAGCGCCCGGCCGCTCAGCTCACGGGCGCGGAACCACGCGACGCGGGTGACGGTGAGCTTCCTCGGCAGGGTCGGCGCGGTGGGCCGGTCGTCCGGCGGCGGGGCGAAGCGCGCCTCCTCGGTCCGGTCGTCCCCGCCGTGCCCGGGTCCCGGGCGGCGCTCGCGCGGGTCCCCGGTCCGGTCGTCCCCGTCGTGCCGCGGTCCCGGGCGGCGCTCGCGGGGGTCCTCACCACCGGGCCGCTGCCGTGCTCCGCGGCGCGGCGGGTCGGGCGGCGGCGGCGCGCCGGGGGTCGGGTACGGCCGGGTGCGCGGCTTGTACTCGTCGTCCTCCCACGGGTACCGCCGCGACGGGTCTTCCGGCCGAGGGGGCGTCACGCCCCAATCCTGCCTCACCCGGCGCGGACTTTCCCGCGCAATGCGCGGTCAGCCCCCGGTGAACCTCACCCGGAAGATCGTCGGCCAGTTCTTGCCGGTCAGCAGGAACTCGTCGGTGCCCGGCACGGCCGCGATGCCGTTGAGCACGTCGGTCGCCGGCACGTCGGCCGGCCGCAGCCCCGACAGGTCGTGGGTGGCGACGACCCGGCCGTCCGCGGGGTCGATCCGCACGACCTCGTCGGTCTGCCACACGTTCGCCCACACCCGCCCGCCGGCGCACTCCAGCTCGTTCAGCTCGGTGACCGGCCGGCCGTCGCGGGTCACCCGCACCGACCCGGTCTCGGCGAACGTGGCGGGGTCGCGGAACACCAGCTCGTCGGTGCCGTCGCTCATCACCAGCCGGTCGCCGTCGAGGCACAGGCCCCAGCCCTCGCCCTCGTAGGTGACGCGCCTCACTTCTTCGAGGGTGTCGCGGTTCCGCTCGACGGCCACGCCGTCCCGCCAGGTGATCTGCCACAGGCGGTCGCCGACGACCGTGATGCCCTCGCCGAACAGCGGCGCGGGCAGGTCCGCGCGCCGCTCGACCTCGCCCGTGGCGGGGTCGATCCGGCGCACCGACGACCGCCCCTCCAGGCCGGTGCCCTCGTAGAGGACGCCGTCGACCAGCTCCAGGCCCTGCGTGAACGCCCCGGTGTCGTGCGGCAGCGTGCCCAGCACCTCGTAGCCCGCCGGGGCGGGTCCGGACGCGCCCGGCGTACCGCCGGGTGGCCCAGCGCACGCCACCGACGACACGAAGACCACCGCCACCATCAGCCACCGCACGTCCGAAAGGGTGGCACGTGTGCGCGGAGAGGCGAAGGCGTGCGGCACAATTCACCTGTGACCGCAACGCCGACCCAGCAGCCCAATCCAGCGCTCGCCGACCCCACTGCCGTCCAGCTCGCCCGAGCCGCAGCACAGGAGGAGGCGGGCGCGGAACGCGTCGGCGACCACGTGGGCGTGATCGCCGAGGACGAGGCGTCGGTCACCCACCTGTTCGAGGCCGAGCACGCCGGCTACCACGGCTGGAACTGGGCCGTCACGCTCGCGTTCGCCGGTGCCGGCACGCCGCTCTCCGTCAGCGAGGTGGTGCTGCTGCCCGGCGACGAGGCGCTCGTCGCCCCCGACTGGGTGCCCTGGCACGAGCGGGTCCGCGCCGGTGACCTGGGCGTCGGCGACCTGCTGCCCGCGCCCGAGGACGACCCGCGCCTGGCGCCCGGCTACGTCGCCTCCGACGACCCGGCCGTCGAGGAGGTCGCCCTGGAGGTGGGCCTCGGCCGGGTGCGCGTGCTGTCCCGCGAGGGCGTGCTGGACGCCGCCCAGCGGTGGCACGGCGGTGACTTCGGGCCGCGCAGCGAGATGGCGCGCAGCGCGCCCGCGCACTGCGGGACCTGCGGTTTCTACCAGCGCGTCGCCGGGTCGCTGGGCGCCGCGTTCGGGGTCTGCGCGAACGAGCTGACGCCGGCCGACGGGCACGTCGTGCACGTCGAGTACGGGTGCGGCGCGCACTCCGAGGTCGAGGTCGAGGGCGGCCCGGCGATCCCGGTGGCCGACGTCGTGTACGACGACGCCGTGCTGGACGTGGAGGCCAACGAGGTGCCCGAGCCCCCTGCCGACACCTCCGCCGCGACCCCCGCCGAGTCCCTTGCCGGCACGTCCGCCGGTACGTCCGCCCGTACGTCCGCCGACGAGAGCGGGCGGTGAGCCCGGAGCCGCACGACCCGTTCGGCACCGCGGCGCTGCGCGAGTCGGTGCTGGCCGCGTGGCGCGGGTCGCCCACCCGGTTCCGCGAGGACGCCAACGCCGAGGAGGACCTCCGCCTCGGCGGCTACCGCGACCGGCTGCTGGTGGAGCTGGCGCAGAACGCCTCCGACGCGGCCGGCGCCGAACCCGGCGTGCTGCGGCTGACCGTCGTCGACGGCGAGCTGCGCGCGGCGAACACCGGCGCGCCGCTGGACGCGGCCGGGGTGGCGGCGCTGGCGTCGCTGCGCGCGTCGTCGAAGTCGGCGGGCACGGTCGGCCGGTTCGGCGTCGGCTTCGCGGCCGTGCTGGCGGTGACCGACGCGCCGCGCGTGGTGTCCCGCTCCGGCGGGGTGGCGTTCTCCGCGGACCGCACCCGCGAGGCGGTGCCGGAGCTGGCGTCGGCGCGCGGCGGCGACGTGCCCGTGCTGCGGCTGGTGTGGCCGACCGACGAGGACGACCTGCCCGAGGGCTTCGACACCGAGGTCCGGCTGCCGCTGCGCGGTGACGCGCCCGACCTGGTGGCCGAGTTCGCGCTCCAGGTGCCCGACCTGCTGCTGGCCCTGCCGGGGCTGCGGCGGGTCGAGGTCGGGTCCGACGCGTGGGAACGCGCGGAGACCGACGGCGTGGTGGAGCTGACCGGGCCCGGCGGCGTGCGGCGGTGGCTGGTGCACCGCGACGGCGGCGAGCTGCCCGAGCACCTGGTCGCGGGCGTGGAGGCCCGGCCGCGGTGGTCGGTGTGCTGGGCGTGGCCGATGGACGAGCCGCTGGCCGGCGACGTGCTGCACGCGCCCACCCCCACCGACGAGAAGCTGTCCCTGCCCGCCCGGCTGATCGCGACGCTGCCGGTGGAGCCGTCCCGGCGGCGGGTGCTGGCCGGCGACGCGGCGGCGTTCGTGCTGGACCGGGCCGCCGCCGCCTACCCGGCGCTGGTGGCGGCCCTGCCCGCGGTCGAGCGCACGTCCCTCGTGCCGCTGCCCGGGTTCCCGCTGTCCGAGGTGGACGACCGGCTGCGCACGGCGCTGCTGGCCGAGCTGCGGACCGCCGCGTGGCTGCCGCTGGCCGACGGCGAGTGGGGCGCGCCCGCGTCCTCGAAGGTCCTGGACGTCGCGTCGTTCGACCTGGTGGAGCTGCTGGAGGACGTCGTCCCCGGCCTGCTGGACCACGAGCTGACGCTGCCCCCGCACGCGAAGGCGCTGGCCGCGCTCGACGTGCCGCGCATGTCGGTCGCCGAGGTCGTGGCCGCCCTCGCGGGCGTCGGCGGCGACCCGTCGTGGTGGCGGCAGGTGTACGAGGCGCTGTCGCCGATCGCGGACGTCGACTCCACGGCGCGCGAGGAGATGGGCGCGCTGCCCGTGCCGCTGGTCGACGGCCGCCTGGTGAGCAGCCCGCGCGGCGTGCTCGTCGGCACCGACTCCGACCTGTTCTCGGTGCCCGGCCTGCGGATCGCGCACCCGGAGGCCGCGCACCCGCTGCTGCTCAGGCTGGGCGCGACCGAGGCGTCCGCCGCCGAGCTGCTCGACTCCGACGCGGTGCGCGAAGCCGTCCGGCAGAGCCTCGACGACCCCGGCATGGAGGGCGCCGAGCTGGTCTCCACCGTGCTGCGGCTCGTGTCGCGGGCCGGCGGCCGGCCGTGGCTGGGCGGGCTGGCGCTGCCGTCCGGCACGGGGGAGTGGCGGCGCGCCGACGAGCTCGTGCTGCCCGACTCGGCGCTGCTGGAGGTGCTGGAGGACGACGCGCCGTTCGGCGTGCTGGCGCCCGGGGTCGCGGCGGAGTGGCCGCGCGAGGTGCTGACCGGCGTCGGCGTGATCGACGGGTTCACCGTGGTCGACGACGACTCGCCCACCGAACCCGACCACGACCTCGCCGACGAGGGCTACTGGTGGGACGCGTTCGACGTGCCGCCGACGCGGGTGCTGGGCGTCCGCGACCTGGACCTGGTGGCGCGCGACAAGTGGCCGAGGGCGCTGGCGATGATGGCCGCCGACCCCGTCACGTGGCGCGCGGTGACCGAGCCCGACGGCTACACCGGCTGGTGGCTGGCCCGCTACGCGACGTTCGACGGCGTGCCGCTCGGCTCGTGGCGGCTGCCCGACGCGACGGGGCTGGAGGGCCTGTACGACGTGGTGCCGGACGTCGGCCTGCCCGCGCACGTGCTGGCGGCGACGGGCGTCCGCACGTCGCTGGGCGTGCTCGACGAGGACGACGTGACCGACCTGCTGTCCCGCCTGGGCGACCCGGCGCGCGCGCTGTCCGACGCCCTCGTGCTGCGGGTGCACGCGCTGCTCGCGTCGGTGGCCGACGACGTGCACGTCGAGCCGCCCGACCGCGTCCGCGCCCTGACCGGCGAGGCCGTGCCGGCGGACGACGTGCTGGTGCTCGACCTGCCGTGGCTGCTGGGCGTGCTGCCGCCGGAGCAGGTCCTGGCCTCCGCCGGGTCCGCGCCGGCCCTGGCCGAGCTCCTCGCCCTGCCGCTGGCCTCGGAGGAGGTCACCGGCGAGGTCGTGGGGGCCGGCGACGAGGTCGTGTGGGCCGAGCTGGGCGCGGTGCGCGTGGCGTGCGACCTGCTGGGCGTGGAGCTGCCGACCGCCGGCGTGGTCGTCCACGACACCCTGGTCGTCGCCGCCGAGGGCGCCGAGCACGAGGTCTCCTGGTGGGTGGCCGACGACGTCGTGCACGCCGCCGACACCCCGGAGGGCCTGGCCCGCGCCCTGGCGTGGACCACCTCCCGCTGGGAGGACCGCCACACCTTCGCCGCCCTGATCGCAGACCCGACCCCCACCGTCCTCCTCGGCTGACCCGCGAGTCATGCGCTCGCACCCCGCGAGTCATGCCTTCACGACCCGAGAGTCCAACGCTCAGGACCCGAGAGTCCAACGCTCAGGACCCGAGAGTCCAACGCTCAGGACCCGAGAGTCCAACGTCCAGGACCCCTGAGTTCTTCATTCGCGAGTGGAGAACTCAGGGGTCCTGAGCGTTGGACTCTCGGCTCAGTCGGTGAGGCCCTGGCCCTGCTGGGCGGTGCGCCTGCCCCGGCGCGCGGCGGAGCGCTGCCACGTGAAGACGCCGTAGCCGATCACCCCCAGCAGACCGCCCGACAGGCACGTCCACAGCAACGTCGTCTCCGAGCGCCAGAACAGCAGCACCACGAGGAAGCCGGCGAACCACAGCACGGTCCCGGTCACGATGGCGGGCACGGGGTCGGCCAGCCTCGCGGGCAGGGGCGGCGGTGCGGGGAGCTGTGCTGGGAGGAGGGGCGCTGCGTCCTGTTCGGCCACGTCAGGCAGGCTACCTGTCCGAAACACGGGTGGGGCACGCTCTGCCTCCACGCCACACCGACCAAGGAGAAGAGATGGCCACCGCCGACCCCGCCGCCTCCGACTCGCCAGAACCGACGGCGCCAGAACCGACGGCACCCGGACCCGCCGGCAGGACCAAGACGTCCGCGCTCGACGGGTTCTTCAAGATCTCCGCGCGCGGGTCCACGGTGGGCCGCGAGGTGCGCGGCGGCCTGGTCACGTTCGTCACGATGGCCTACATCGTGGTGCTGAACCCGCTGATCCTGGGCAGCTTCGCCGCCGACGACCCGTCCGCGAAGGTCGACGTCCTGGGCAACATCCTCACCGTGCCGCAGGTCGCGGCGGTGACGGCGCTCGTCGCGGGCGTCATGACGATCCTGTTCGGACTGATCGCGAACTACCCGTTCGCGCTCGCCACCGGCCTCGGGATCAACTCGTTCGTGGCGGTCACGATGGTGCCGCAGATGTCCTGGCCCGAGGCGATGGGCCTGGTCGTCGTCAACGGCCTGGTAGTGCTGCTGCTGGTCGTCACGGGCGTCCGCACGGCGGTGTTCAACGCGGTGCCCGCCGAGCTGAAGGCGGCCATCGCGGTCGGCATCGGCCTGTTCATCTGCTTCATCGGCCTGGTCGACGCGGGCTTCGTGCGCCGTGTCCCGGACGCCGCCGGCACCACCGTCCCGGTCGGACTGGGCATCAACGGCTCCATCGCGTCGTGGCCCACGTTCGTGTTCGTCGTCGGCCTGGTGGTGACCGGCATCCTGGTCGCCCGCAAGGTCAAGGGCGGCATCCTGATCGGCGTCCTGTCCGCGACCGTGCTGTCCATCGTGATCGAGGCGGTCGTCAAGGCCGGCCCGTCGGCGGGCGTGAACCCGGCCGGCTGGAACCTGGGCTACCCGGCGCTGCCCGACCAGGTCTTCGGCCTGCCGGACCTGTCGCTGCTCGGCGACGTGTCGTTCGGCGCGTGGACCCGGGTGCCCGCGCTGACCGCCGCGCTGCTGGTGTTCACGCTGGTCCTGACGGACTTCTTCGACACCGTCGGCACCATGACGGGCCTGGGCAAGGAGGCCGGCCTGATCGGCAAGGACGGCCAGCTGCCGGGCGTGTCCAAGGCGCTGTTCGTGGACGGCGTGGGCGCGGTGGCGGGCGGCGTGGCGTCCTCGTCGTCGAACACCGTCTACATCGAGTCGGCGTCCGGCATCGCGGAGGGGGCGCGGACGGGCCTGGCGAACGTCGTGACGGGCCTGCTGTTCCTCGCCGCGATGTTCCTGACCCCGCTGTACGCGGTGGTGCCGATCGAGGCCGCGGCCCCCGCGCTGGTGATCGTCGGCGCGCTGATGATCATCCAGGTCCGGGAGATCGACTTCGCCGACTTCTCGGTGGGCCTGCCCGCGTTCCTCACGATCGTGGTCATGCCGTTCACCTACTCGATCGCGAACGGCATCGGCGCGGGTTTCGTGAGCTACGTGCTGCTGAGGGCGCTCACCGGCCGGGCGCGGAGCGTGCACCCGCTGATGTGGGTGGTGGCGGCGGCGTTCGTCGTCTACTTCGCGATCGGGCCGATCCAGGCCGTCCTCGGCTGAGGACGAATTCACACGATGGGGGCAGAGATCGTGAGGTATGCTAACTACGTGGTGGAGACCGAGGTCGAGGCAGGACTGGCGAGCCGGCTGCGGCTGGCGGTCGTCAGGCTGAACCGCAGGCTCCGCGCGCAGCGGGTGAACTCCGCGATCTCGCTCACCCAGGTGTCCGCGCTGTCCACGCTGCACAAGTGCGGACCGCTGACACCCGGCGAGCTGGCCGCCAAGGAAGGCGTCCAGCCGCCGTCGATGACCAGGGTCATCGCCGCGCTGGAGGAGTACGGGTTCGCCACGCGCCGCCCCCACCCCACCGACGGCCGGCAGGCCATCGTGGAGCTGAGCGAGGCAGGGCTGAGCTACATCGACGAAGAGGTGTCCGCGCGGGAAGCCTGGCTCGACGTCCGGCTGGCCGAGCTGACACCCGAGGAACGGGACGTGCTCTCGCGCGCGTCCTCGATCATCGACAGGATGGCGGGGCAGTAACGACGTGCCGGCGTACGCGGGTGGTGCAGAGACCGATCGGCTCGACCGCAACACGGCCGCACCCCCGCCACGCCGGCGCAGCAGCACGTTCGGCTCCCTGCGCGTCCGCAACTACCGCCTCTACGCCTCCGGCCAGGTCGTCTCGCTCGTCGGCCTGTGGATGCAGCGCGTCGCCCAGGACTGGCTCGTACTGGAGCTGTCCGACGGCTCACCGGTAGCGCTCGGCATCGCCGCCGCCCTCCAGTTCGCGCCGACGCTTCTGCTGTCGCTGTGGGCCGGCGTCCTCGCCGACCGGCTCGACAAGCGCAGGCTGCTGCTCGTGCTGGAGACCGGGCTCGGCCTGTGCGCCCTGGCGCTGGGGCTGCTCGACGTGACCGGCGTGGTCGAGCTGTGGCACGTCTACCTGCTGTGCCTGCTGCTCGGCGCCGTGTCGGCGGTGGAGACACCGGTGCGGCAGAGCTTCGTCGTCGAGATGGTCGGCCGCGACCAGCTCACCAACGCCGTCGCGCTCAACTCCATGACGTTCAACCTGGCCCGCATGGTCGGCCCGGCGGTCGCCGGCGTGCTGATCATCGTGGTCGGCACCGGCTGGGTCTTCCTCGTCAACGCCGTCAGCTTCCTCGGCGTCCTGCTCGGCCTCGTCCTGATGAACCCGCGCGAACTGCACCGCGGCGACCCCGTGCCGCGTGAGAAGGGCCAGCTGCGCGAAGGGCTGCGGTACGTCCGCAAGCGCCCCGACCTGGTGATCCTGCTGTTCATGGTGTTCTTCATCAGCACGTTCGGGTTGAACTTCTACGTGACCCTGGCGGTGCTGGCGCGCAACACGTTCGGCGGTGACGCCAGCGCGTACGGCCTGCTGTCCACGATGCTGGCGGTCGGCACGCTGGCGGGCGCGACCCTGGCCGCGAAGCGCAGCGCCAACGGCAAGCCGGGGCTGCGGCTGCTCATCATCGGCGCGCTGGCGTTCGGCGTGCTGGAGATCGTCGTCGGCGTGCTGCCCACGATGTGGCTGACGGGCGCCGCCCTGATTCCGCTCGGCATCGCCATGATGACCTTCACGACCACCGCGAACGCCACCGTGCAGCTCGCCGTGTCACCCGCGATGCGCGGCCGGGTGATGGGCCTCTACATGCTCGTCTTCCTCGGCGGCAACCCGGTCGGTGGCCCCGTCATGGGCTGGCTGGCCGAACACTTCACCGCCCGCGCGCCCCTCGTGGTCGGCGGCGTCGTGTCGATCGTCGCGGCCGTCGTGGGCGGCCTCGTCCTGGCCCGCCGAAACGGCCGCACCCTCCCGACCCACCGCTTCCCCCTGCGCCGCCGCCCCCGCCCCTGACCGCCCCCGCCGCCGCCCCCGCCCCCGCCCGCCGCCGCCCCTGCGCCTGACCGCCGCCGTCCCTGAACGTCGCCGTCCCTGAACGTCGCCGTCCCTGACCGCTGGCGCCGCCGCCATCGGGCCGCCACTTCCGCCCCGAGGATCGTTCAACAATCGCACAATCCCCTCGCGGCCATCTCCTCGCGGCCATCTCCTCGCGATCATGCCCCCGTGCTGGGTGCCCGCGATCATCTCCCCGTGGTCATCGCAACGGACTGGGTCCGCCTGCTCATCGTGTGCCTGGTGTTCACCGCCGCCGCGGCCGTCGTCGTGCGCTGGGGCGGTCTGGCGTCGGCGAAGCCGGTGGTCCGGGCAGCGCTGCGGGCGACCGCGCAGCTCGCCGCCGTGTCCGCCGTCATCACGGTGGTGCTCGCGTCCCTGCCGCTGACGATCGGGTTCCTGGTCCTCATGGCCACCGTCGCGACCGGCACGTCCGCCGCGCGCACGGGGACCGGCCGGCGCGGCGCGTGGGTGGCGCTCGCCATCCTCGGCGGCACGCTCCCCGCCGTGGCCCTGCTGGTGCTCGGCGGGCTGGTGCCGGTCACCGGCATCGCGCTCGTCCCCGTGGGCGGCATCCTGATCGGCGGCGCGATGACCGCGACCACGCTGTCCGTCCGCCGGGCCCTCGACACCCTGCACGACCGGCGCGGTGAGTACGAGGCCGCGTTGGCGCTCGGCTTCACCGAACCGGACGCCGTGCGCGAACTGGTGCGCCGCCCCGCCGCCGAGACGCTGCTCCCCGCGCTCGACCAGACCCGCACCGTCGGCCTGGTCACCCTGCCCGGCGCGTTCGTCGGGATGCTCCTGGGCGGTGCGCCGGTGTGGCAGGCGGGAGCGCTGCAACTCGTCGTGCTGCTCGGCCTGCTCGCCGTCGAGGCGGTGGCGATCGTGGTGGTCGTGGAACTCGTCGCGCGCGGTTTCGTCCGACGGACTTCCCAAGAACAGGAGCTTAGGCTAACCTAAGTCCCGTCGCTTCGTGGTGGGAGCGGCAGTCAGTTCGGGAACAGACGAGGCCCCGCCTCCCGGTCGTACCGCCGGGCAGCGGGGCCTCGTCGTACCCCGGAGCCGCACACCGCCCGCCGCCACCGGAACGCGCGTCCCGTCCGCGTCCCACGACCACTGGGATCGCGAGATCGCCGAAGCCGCGGGGGTGGACCGCACCTCGGGCGTCCGGACCCTGGCAAGATAGGCGCATGGGCACCGAGGAGGAATGGCCGGTCGAGCAGACGTGGTCATTGCGCAACACGCACTGGCACGCGTACGTGGAGCACACGTCCCTCGACCACGCCTCCCCGCGCTCCGAGCGGTTGGAGCGCACGCCGGAAGAGGTGCTGACCACGCCGACCGAGGTGGCCGCGTGGTTGGAGGTCAACCTGCGCAGCGCCACCAAGCCCGAGGAAGCCGGCAAGAAGCGGACCAAGGACGACCGGGACTTCACCGACTCGAACCGCGTGCACACCTCGCTGGCGTCGGCGGGGGAGAGCATCTACACGGGCGTCAAGGGCATGCTCACCCTCGCGGTGGAAGCGGTGACCCCCGACGAGTGCCGCAACACCCACGACGGCGCGGACGTGGCCCCCCTGAAATCAGGCCGCCGCCGCTGAGCGGAGCGCCCCACCCGAGCGCACCCGACCAAGGCGCCTGAACAGGCCGCCCGACCGGGATGCCCGGCAGGGATCACCCGATCGGGGCTCGAAGATCGGGTATTAATGGTAATGGCGACGTTGTTGCCGGGAAAATGGAGGCGGCGGCGCACCGGACCTGTGCCCTGCCGCCAGAGGGTCGCAAGGTCCTCACCTTCGGGTGTGAGTCTCCTGCTCTCGGGGCGCAAGCGAAGTCGCTCGCGTACACCGCGCCCCGCTGGATCGCCCCGCACCAGCCCCGCACCAGCCCGCGCTCGGCATGCCCGCGCTGCCCGCGCACGCCGGCGCTGCCCGCGCTGCCTCCGCCGTCACGCCGTTCCGCACCGCGCGCTCGCAGCCCCCTGCACCCGCCTGCTCGCGGCCCTGCGCCGGCCCCGCTCGCAGAGCCCGCACCGGCCGGGGCTCGCACCTGCCGTGGCCCGGTACCTGCCGTGGC
>NZ_JBPKJK010000145.1:0-22147 GCF_051756985.1 Saccharothrix sabaoui | reverse complement strand
GATATCCGAGTGCCCCTGAGGGCTTTTTTGCGTTAACGTCACGCCGTGGCCGAGGTGACGAAGCACGAGGACCTTGCGGAGTTCTGGGAGCTGACCGGCGAGTTCTTCAAGGCGGACCCGGTGCTGCACACCGTGCCGATCGCCGCCGTGGCGCGCAGGTTGGACCACCCCGACCCGGACGACCAGCCGCCGCTGCTGGTGACGATCTGCGAGGACGACGTGCTGGTGGCCGCGGCCCTGCGCACGCCGCCGTGGCCGTTGACGCTCAGCGGTGTGCCGGCGAGGTGGGCGGAGACGCTCGCGGACGCGTTGGCGGGTGACGTGGAGCTGCCGGGCGTGAACGGCCCGCGTGACGCGGTGGAGGCGTTCGTCGTCGCCTGGGCGGCCCGCACGGCACAGGGTGCTCAGGAACACATGGCCCAGCGGCTCTACCAACTGGGCGACCCGGTGGTCCCCGAGGTGCCGGGGCAGGCCCGCCTGGCGTCGGAGGACGACGTGGAGCTGCTGACCGGGTGGCGCACGGACTTCGCCATCGAGGCGATGGGCGTGGGACGCGACCAGGCCGCCGCCGAGGAGTCGGCGCGCGTCCTGCGGGCGAGCATCGCGGCGGGTGCCGGGCACCTGCTCTGGTTCCACGACGACGTGCCGGTGTCGTGGGCGTCGGCGAACGCGCCCGCGTCGGGCATGTCCCGCATCGGCCCGGTCTACACGCCGCCCGAGCACCGCGGGCACGGGTACGGCACGGCGGTCACGGCGGCGTGCGCGTCGTGGGCGCGGGAGAGCGGCGCGGAGCACGTGGTGCTGTTCACGGACCTGGCGAACCCGACGTCGAACTCGATCTACCAGCGGATCGGGTTCCGCCCGGTGGTCGACGCGGCGGAGTTCGTGTTCACCCCGCGTCCGTCCTGACGGGGCTGTGGCTGAGCAGGTCGCCGGGCTGGCACCCCAGCACGTCGCACAGCGCGGTCAGGGTGCTGAAGCGGATGGCCCTGGCACGCCCGTTCTTGAGGACGGACAGGTTGACCACCGTCACGCCGACGCGTTCGGCCAGCTCGGTCAGCGTCATGCCGCGCTCGGCCAGCAGCCGGTCGAGGTGCACCTCGATGCTCACACGGTCCCCTCCAGGTCCTCGCGCATCTCCGCGCCGGTGCGCACGATCCTGCCGAGCGTGAGCAGGCCGGCTCCGGCGACCACCGCCCACCAGGGGAAGGCCACGTCGCCGAGGAACTCGACGGCCTCCAGGTCGCGGTCCACGACGCCCTGGAGCAGCCGCGCGGCGGTGAACGCCTCCAGCAGCGCCGCGGCGGGCAGCGACACCAGCACGAACCAGCCGACGCGCCGGACCCCGGCCGCGGTGGCGGCGGTGTGGACGCCCTCCTCGGCGGCGCGCTTGAGGACCACCAGCAGCAGGAACAGCGCGGCGGCGTAGCAGAGGGAGCGGGGCAGGTCGTTGAGGACGCCCAGGACCCGCTGCCCGGCCGTGGGGTCGTCGATGCACACCCGCACCCGCTCGACCCCGGCGGTCACGCCGTCGCGCAGCCGGCCGTCGCCGAAGTCCCGGGCGCGCAGGCCGGTCCGGAAGCACACCGGCCACAGGCCGAGGGCGGACGTCACGGCCCCGTAGAGCGAGCCGCCGGCGGTCACGACGGCGGCGAACGGCCACAGGAAGCCCGCTGCCCGCAGCAGGGGGCGCAACGGGTCCGGCTCCGGTGCCGCCATCACACGGTCCCCTCCAGGTCGAGGCGCATCTCCGCGCCCGCCCGCATGATCGTCGACATGGCCGGCAGCCCGACCCCGGTGACGACCGCCCACCACGGCACGTCCCACTCCATTGGCAGGCGGGTGTAGTGGCTCGTCAGCTCGGGGACGAGGGGCGTCAGCAGCTCGATCCGGGCGACGGCCTGCGCCAGGGTGGTCACCAGCGGCAGGACGAGGGTCGCCCAGCCGAGGACCCGGACGCGGTTCGCGGTGGCGGCGGTGTGGGCGCCGTCCCGGACGGCGCGTTCCAGCACCCGGAGCAGCAGGTGGGACAGGACGGCGTAGCCGACCACCGGCAGTGCCCGCTCGACGATGACGAGCGCGCGGTCCCAGGCCGTCGGGTCCTCCAGGCACACCCGCAGCGCCTGCGCGCCCAGGCTCGCCCCGTCGCGATCGACGGAGCGCAGCACGTGCGTGCCGAGGGCCGTCCCGAAGCACAGGCTCAGCGCCCCCGCCGAGAACACCGAGAGCACGGCGATCCCGGCGACGACGACGGCGACGGCCCACATCAGCCGGACCAGGCGGGCGAACACGCCCAGCGCGCCGCGCTCACCGCGTCGTCCCGGACCCGCGGCGGTGTGGTGCGGTCGTAACGGTGCCCCGTCCCCCATGCCGCCCCCCGTATCGTTTATCGATGCTATCGAGAAACGATACCCCCGAGGACGTCGCGCGTCACGGGCCGGTTGCGGGCGTGCGAGGAGAAGACCAGGGACGTGGTGGTGTCGCCGTAGCGCTGGGCCACCTCGACGAACTCCTCCAGCTCGACCATCGACCGGCAGAGCACGCGCAGCAGCCAGCAGTCGTCCCCGGTCACGTGGTCGGCGTCGCGGACCTGCGCCAGGGTGACCACGCGCTCGCGGAAGCGGGGCGTGTCGAGGCTGCGCACGCGCACCCGCACGATGGCCTCGATGGGCAGGCCGAGGCGTTGCGGGTCGACCACCGCCGCGTACCCGGTGACGACGCCCGCCTGCTCCAGCCGCCGCACGCGCTCGGTCGTGGCCGGCGCGGACAGCGAGACCCGCCGGGCCAGCTCGGTGAACGTCATCCGCCCGTCCCGCTGGAGCAGGTCCAACAACTTCCAATCCAGGTCGTCGAGTTCCACCGCGGAATCGTAGGCGGGACACCGGGAACGCCTGGACTTCCGCATGGGTCCGCCGGCGCCGCCCGGCGAGGATTTCCCCATGACGAACACACTCCGCTTCCCCGCCGCCGAGCCCGCCTCCGCCGCCGCCTTCTTCGCCGCGCAGCTCGCGTTCGAGGCCGACCCGGACGACGTCGTCCGCGACCTGGCGGCCGGTGCGACCGCCGGGTTCCGGCTCGTGGAGACCCGCAGCCGGGAGGCGTTCGAGCGGGTCCGCGTCCCCGGCGCGGTCAACCTGCCGCACTGGGAGGTCGACGAGGTCACCACCGCGGGCTGGGACCGCGACCTGGTCTACGTCTGCTACTGCGAGAGCTCCGCGTGCAACGCCGCCACCAAGGGCGCGTTGCGGCTCAGCGAGCTGGGGTTCCGGGTCAAGCGGCTCACCGGCGGCATCACGACCTGGCGGGCCGCCGGCTACCCGGTCGAGGGCGACGAGGTCGGGAGCAGCGAGGTCGGGAGCAGCGAGGTCGAGGGCGGTGGCGCGGTGGGGCGGACCGGCCTGCACGGGGTCGCCTGCGCCTGCTGATCTACCCTCGGCCGGGTGACGCGACTGCTCGTGCTGCAACCCGACCGCGACGACCCGCCGGCCCGCCTCGGCGAGTGGCTGACCGCCGCCGGGGCGGTGCTGGACGTGGTGGACCCCGCCGAACGGCCGCTGCCCGCGACCCTGGACGACTACCGCGGCGTGGTGTGCCTGGGCGGCGCGATGGGCGCCCTCGACGACGAGGCGCACCCGTGGCTGGCCGACGTGCGGCTGCTGCTGTCGCACGCGGTGTCGAAGCGGGTCCCGGTGCTGGCGATCTGCCTGGGTGCTCAGCTGCTCGCGGTCGCCACCGGCGGGCGGGTTCGGGAGGCCGAACGACCCGAGATCGGCGTGCGGCTGGTCGCCAAGCGGGACGTGGCGGCGCAGGACCCGCTGTTCGCGGAGCTGCCGTGGACGCCGGACGTGCTCCAGTTCCACCTGGACGAGGTGTCGACCCTGCCGCCGTCGGCGACGCTGCTGGCGTCCTCGCCGGTGTGCGCCAACCAGGCGTTCCGGGTCGGCGAGAACGCCTACGGCCTCCAGTTCCACGTCGAGACGACGCCCGAGGTGGTTCTGAAGTGGGACTCCGGGTACCCCGGGGGTGCTTCCGGGCAGTTCGACCCGGACCGGCTGGCCGATGCCCACGAGGACATCCGGGAGGTGTGGCAGCCCTTCGCCGAACGATTCGTGCGCCTGGCCTCGGGTGGGCTGACGATCCACCGGCAACTGCCGCTGGTGTGACGAACGTCCGATGAGGACAGGATGATGTGAGCGTTCATCGGCCAGCCGGGTAGCGTTCACCTACGACTGTGTCGGTTCAGCCGGAGGAATCAGCGTGGATGCCTCGCTCCTCGTCATCATCGTGGTCGTCACCGCCTTGGCCTTCGACTTCACCAACGGCTTCCACGACACCGCGAACTCGATGGCGACCTCCATCGCCACCGGCGCCCTGCGGCCGCGCACGGCCGTCGCGTTCTCCGCGGTGTTGAACCTGGTGGGCGCGTTGCTGTCGGTCGAGGTCGCCAAGACCATCTCCGGCGGGATCGTCGACGACGCGAGGATCACCCCCGCGATCGTGTTCGGCGGCCTGGTCGGCGCGATCGTGTGGAACCTCGTGACCTGGTACGTCGGGTTGCCGTCCAGCTCGTCGCACGCCCTGTTCGGCGGGCTCATCGGGGCCACCTGGATCGCCTCGGGCGCGGACGCCGTGCACTTCGCGAAGGTCGTCGACAAGGTCGTGGCCCCCGCGATCGCCGCGCCGCTGGTCGCGGGCGTCGTGGCGCTGCTGGCGACCTACCTGACCTACCGGCTCACCAAGGGCACGCGGCGCTCGGTGAGCGAGAAGGGCTTCAAGGCGGGTCAGATCGCCTCGGCCGCGCTGATGTCCCTCGCGCACGGCACGAACGACGCGCAGAAGACCATGGGCATCATCACGCTCACCCTGATCACGGCGGGCACGCTCGCGCCGGGCGCGGAACCGCCCATGTGGGTGATCCTGAGCGCGGCCGTGGCCATCGCGCTGGGCACCTACCTGGGCGGGTGGCGCATCACGCAGACCCTCGGCAAGGGCCTGACCACGATCGAGGCGCCGCAGGGCTTCGCGGCGCAGACCAGCGCGGCGACCGTGATCATGGCGTCGTCGCACCTGGGCTTCGCGCTGTCCACCACGCACGTCGCGTCCGGCGGCATCATGGGCTCCGGCCTGGGCAGGCAGCTCGACGGCGTGCGGTGGAACGTGGCCGGTCGGATGGCGGCGGCGTGGGTGCTGACCCTGCCGGCGGCGGGCCTCGTGGGCGCGCTCGCGGGCAAGGTCGCCTCGACGGGCACGGTGGGCGTGGTCGCGGTCGCGGTGGCGGGCGTGGCGGTGGCGCTGGGCATCTGGCTGCTGTCGCGGCGCGAGCCGGTGCGGCCCGAGCACGTCGTGGACGAGATCGCGGCGCAGGCCGAGACGCACAAGGTGGCGGTGTGAAGGTCGACTGGGCGGCGCTCGGCGCCGTGTTCGTGGTGAGCCTGGCCGCCGTGCTGGGGCTGGTCGTGCTGTTCTCGGTGGGGCTGCGGGCCTGGTCGGCGCGGGAGTCGGCGCGGGAGCGCGGCGCGTCGGTGGCGCTGCCCACGGCCGGCGCGCTGGCCTGCCTGCTGGCGTGCGTGACCGTCGTGTTGTTCGGCATCTACTTGATCGTGGCCGGCTGAGGGCTTCGTCGGGACCGCCGGCGGACTACGGTGTTCGTCGATGACCGATCCAGCCCGCACCCCCACGTCCCCCGCGAGGTTCGGCCTGACCGAGGCGCGCAGCGGCGAGCACCTGCGCGCCGCCGGGTGGTGGGAGGAGCGCCGGCCCGCCGAGGGGGCCGAGTCGATCCTGTTCGCCCTGTCCCGCAGCCCCGACCCCGACCAGGCGCTGCGCGGCGTGGACCGGCTGCGGGTGGCGCTGGGCGACGGGTGGGCCGAGCTGGACGGCGCGCTGCGCGACAACGGGGCGCTGCGCGGGCGGCTGCTCGCGGTGCTGGGCACGTCCACGGCGCTGTCCGACTTCCTGGCCGCCAACCCCGACCGGTGGCGCGGCCTGGCCGACGACGAGCCGGTGGACGCCGCCGGGTTCGCCCCCGCGCTGGTCGGCGCGGTCGAGGGGCTGACCGGGGCGGACGCGGTGCGGGCGCTGCGGCTGGAGTACCGGGCGCTGCTGTGCCGGGTCGCCGCGGAGGACCTCGCGCACGTCGCCGAGCCCGACCAGCCGTACGTGGCCTACGACGACGTCGCGGGCCTGCTGTCGGACCTGGCGGTGGCCGCGCTGCGGGCCGCGCTGGACGTGGCGGGCCGACAGGTGCCGCGCTCGGACGAGTGCTCGCTCGCGGTGGTCGCGATGGGCAAGTGCGGCGCGCGGGAGCTGAACTACGTCAGCGACGTGGACGTGGTGTTCGTCGGCGAGGGCGACACGGCCGTGGCGACCCGCCTGGCCAGCACGCTGATGCAGGTGGCGGGGCAGGCGTGCTTCGAGGTGGACGCGGCGCTGCGGCCGGAGGGCAAGGCGGGCGCCCTGGTGCGCACGCTGGACGGGCACGCCTCGTACTACCGGCGGTGGGCGCGGACGTGGGAGTTCCAGGCGCTGCTCAAGGCGCGGCCGGTCGCCGGGGACGAGGAGCTGGGGCGGCGCTACCTGGAGGTGGTGCGCCCGCTGGTGTGGACCGCCGCCGAGCGCGAGGACTTCGTGCCCGACGTGCAGGCGATGCGCCGCCGCGTCGAGGACCACGTGCCGGTGGACCTGGCCGGGCGGGAGCTGAAGCTGGGCCGGGGCGGGCTGCGGGACGTCGAGTTCGCCGTGCAGCTGCTCCAGCTGGTGCACGGGCGGGCGGACGAGGAGCTGCGCATCCAGGCGACGACGGCGGCGCTGGAGGCGCTGGGCCGCGGCGGGTACGTGGGGCGGGCGGACGCGGCGGACTTCGGCCGCGCCTACCGGTTCCTGCGCACCCTGGAGCACCGGTTGCAGCTCCAGCGGCTGCTGCGCACGCACCTGTTCCCGGCCGACGACGACGACGCGGCGCTGCGCCGGCTGGCCCGCGCGTCGGGCGTGCCGGCCGAGGGCGGGCAGTCGGAGGGGCAGGTGCTGCTCGCCGAGTTCCGCAAGCGCGGCAACCAGGTGCGCAGGCTGCACGAGAAGCTGTTCTACCGGCCGCTGCTCCAGGCCGTCGCGAACGTGCCGACCGAGGCGCTGCGGCTGACCACCGCGCAGGCCACCGCCCGGCTGGCCGCCCTCGGCTACGCCGCGCCGGACGGCGCGCTCAAGCACATCGAGGCGCTGACCAGGGGCGTGTCGCGGCGGGCGCGCATCCAGGGCGCGCTGCTGCCGGTGCTGCTCGACCTGTTCGCCGCCACCCCCGACCCCGACGGCGGGCTGCTGGCCTACCGCCGGGTGTCCGAGGCGCTCGCCGAGACCCCCTGGTACCTGCGGCTGCTGCGCGACGAGGGCACCGTCGTCGACCGGCTCGCCGCGCTGCTCGGCACGTCGAAGCTCGTGCCCGACCTGCTCGTGCGGGCGCCCGAGGTGCTGCGGCTGCTGGCCGACACCGACGCCCTCGTCGGCCGCGACCCGATGACGATCGGCAACCCGCTGCGCAGCACCGTGTCCCGCTACAGCGACCTGGAGCGCGCGGTCACCGCGGCCCGGTCGCTGCGCCGCCAGGAGCTGCTGCGGGTGGCGTCGGCGGACCTGCTGGGCCTCGTGCCGCTGCGCACGGTGTGCGTGTCGCTGTCCGAGGTGTGGGTGGCCGTGCTCCAGGCCGCGCTGGACGCCGTGGTGCGGTCGTCCGGGGAGCGGGCGGCGTCCATCGCCGTCATCGGCATGGGCCGCCTGGGCGGGCGGGAGCTGGGCTACGGGTCGGACGCCGACGTGCTGTTCGTGTGCGAGCCCGCGCCCGGGGTGAGCGACGCCGACGCGGCGAAGTACGCGTCGTCCGTGGTGGAGGCGGTGCGGCGGCTGCTGGCCGCGCCCAGCCAGGACCCGGCGTTGCAGGTCGACGCGGACCTGAGGCCCGAGGGCAGGCAGGGGCCGCTGGTGCGCACCCTCGACTCCTACCGCGCCTACTACGCGCAGTGGTCGGAGCTGTGGGAGGCGCAGGCGCTGCTGCGGGCGCGGTTCATCGCGGGCGACGCGGCGCTGGGGGAGCGGTTCATCGACGCGGTGAACCCCGTCCGGTACCCGGCGGCCGGGCTGGACGCGGCGGCCGTGCGGGAGATCCGGCGCATCAAGGCGCGCGTGGAGGCCGAGCGGCTGCCGCGCGGCGCCGACCCGTCCACGCACACCAAGCTCGGTCGCGGCGGGCTGGCGGACGTCGAGTGGACCGTGCAGCTGCTCCAGCTCCAGCACGCCCACGAGGTGCCCGCGCTGCGCACGCCGTCGACCGTTCGGGGGATGAAGGCGGCCACCGAGGCGGGCCTGATCGCGGCGGAGGACGCGTCGGCGCTGATGGAGGCGTGGACGACCGCCACCAGGGCGCGCAACGCCGTCGTGCTGGTCCGCGGCAAGCCCGGCGACCAGCTGCCCACCGCCGGGCGCGACCTGGCGGCCGTGGCGTCCGCGATGGGGCACCCCGACGACCCGGGCGGCTTCCTCGACTCCTACCGGCGCACGACGAGGCGGGCGCGCGCCGTGATCGAGCGCGTTTTCTACGGTTCCTGAACACTGGGGGTCGTGAAGGCGATAGCGCAGAACGAGTTCGGGGACGCCGACGTCCTGGTCCTGCGGGACCTGCCCGACCCCGCCATCGCCCTCGACCAGGTGCTGGTCGAGGTGCGTGCCGCTGGGGTGAACCCGGTCGACCGGCTGGTGCGCGCCGGGTACGTGGCGGCGTCGATGCCCCACCACTTCCCGCTGGTGCCCGGCTGGGACGTGGCCGGCGTGGTGCGCGCCGTCGGGCCCGCCGTCGACGGGTTCGCGGTCGGCGACGAGGTGTTCGGCTACCAGCGCAAGGACCACGTGCAGCACGGCACGTACGCGGAGCTGGTCGCGGCCACGGAGCGGGGGCTGGCGCACAAGCCGCCGTCGCTGTCCTGGGAGCAGGCGGGCGGCCTGGCGCTGACCGGCCTGACCGCGCTCCAGTCGCTGCGCAAGGTCGGGGTCGGCGACGGCGACACCGTGCTCGTGCACGCGGCCGCCGGTGGCGTCGGGCACCTGGCCGTGCAGGTGGCGCGGCTGCTGGGCGCGTCGCGGGTGATCGGCACGGCGTCACCGCGCAACCACGACTTCCTGCGGTCGCTCGGCGCGGAGCCGGTGGCCTACGGGGACGCGCTGGTGGACGCCGTCGCGGAGCTGGTCGGCGGGGACGGCCTGGTCGACGTGGCGTTCGACTGCGTGGGCGGCGCGGCGCTGGGCGACTCGCCCGCGCTGGTGCGCGACAACTCCCGGATCGTGTCGATCGTCGACCCGAACGTGCTGGGGCTCGGCGGGAAGTACGCCTACGCCAAGCCCGTGCCGGCCGACCTGGAGTGGCTCGCGTCCCACGCAGGCGCGGGTGAGCTGGAGGTGGTGGTCCAGCAGGCGTTCCCGCTGGAACGGGCCGCCGACGCGCACCGCCTGCTGGAGGGCGGGCACGTGCGGGGCAAGGTCGTGCTGGTGGTCTGACGGGCGAAGGGCCCCCCGGGAGGGGCCCTTCGGGTGTTCGGTCCCGTCCGGGGTTCGGGCGGTCAGTCCTCGTCCGCGGTCGGGATCGAGGTGAACAGCTCCACCACCCACTCCTCGGTGAGCGAGTCGGTGTCCTCCTCGTCCTGCACGAGGCGGTTGGACACCCTGACGCCCAGGCCGAGCACGTCGGCGGCGGCGATCGCCTCGATGGCCTCGGACGCGGAGTCGAAGATGTTGGTGGAGAGGACCTGCACGGCGGTTGCGACGTCATCAGCATCAGACACGGCGCGACCCTAACCGCCCGCGCCCGGCGCGGCGCGCCGGCCCCGTGGTCGACGGCGTGTCGCGGTGGCGCTACCGACCGTCGATGAGGGGCCGTTCACCATTGACCAGAGGCTTCGGGATGCCGAAACTGACGTCTTCACGGGGATTGCTCACATTCGCACGCGTGCGCCCGGACGAAGGACGTCATGGACGACGAGAGGCATCACAGGAAGAGCGGCGCCGCTCTCAAGGTCGGCATGGTCGTGTTCGGCGTGCTCCTGGTACTGGGCGTGGTCCAGGCCGTCACGGCGGGCACCGTCGGCGTCGGCGCGCTGAGCGTCACGCTGCGGGAGCCGACCGCCGGCACGGTCCCGACGTCCACCCGCACCACCACGTCCGACGACACCGCCGGCCTGGACGGCGCGCTCGGCTCCGCGGGCCCCGCCACCGCGGAGACCCCCGCCGCCGACGCGGGGAGCAAGTCCGCCACCGGCTCCTGGAAGCAGGCGCGCGGCCTGCTCACCGTCGAGGTCACCAAGGTCGAGAACCGCGGCGGCGTGCTCCGGGTCTTCGTGACGGCCGTCAACGCCAGCACCGCGAAGATGGACCTGCCGGTCGCGTCCGCCTCGGCCGTCGACGACTCGGGGCGCGAGTACGGCGCGTCCCTGTCCACCAGCAAGTGGCCCGTGACGGTCGCGAAGAACGGCAGCGCCAACGGCTACCTGGACCTGGACCAGAAGGTCCCGGCCGCGGCGGGCGCGTTCTCGCTGACGTTCGGGGGCATCGTGGGCCAACTGGCCCCGACCGGCGGCTCGGTGACCGTGGCGGACATCCCCGTCCCGAGGTGACCCTTGCGCGTCCCCGCGTCCCCGCGTCCCCGCGTCCCCGCGTCCCGGGGAACGCGAAAGCCGAGGGCCGGGTGACCGTGCTGGTCACCCGGCCCTCGGCCGTCGAACCGGGGTCCGCTCGGATCACACGTCGTAGTACAGGGCGAACTCGTACGGGTTCGGGCGCAGGCGCAGCGGGTTGATCTCTTCCTCGCGCTTGAACGAGATCCAGGTGTCGATCACGTCCGGCGTGAAGACGCCGCCCTCCAGCAGGAACTCGTGGTCCGCTTCGAGGTTGTCCAGCACCGCGTCGAGGGTCGCCGGGACCTGCTTGACGTCGCGGGCCTCCTCGGGCGGCAGCTCGTAGAGGTCCTTGTCGATCGGGGCCGGCGGCTCGATCTTGTTCTTCACGCCGTCGAGGCCCGCCATCACCATGGCCGAGAAGGCCAGGTACGGGTTGCCCGACGAGTCGGGGCAGCGGAACTCGATGCGCTTGGCCTTCGGGTTGTTGCCGGTGATCGGGATGCGCACGCACGCCGAGCGGTTGCGCTGGGAGTAGACCAGCGACACCGGGGCCTCGTAGCCCGGCACCAGGCGGTGGTAGGAGTTCACCGTGGGGTTGGTGAACGCCAGCAGCGACGGGGCGTGGTGCAGGATGCCGCCGATGTAGTGGCGCGCCGTGTCCGACAGGCCCGCGTAGCCGGACTCGTCGTGGAACAGCGGCTGGCCGTCCTTCCACAGCGACTGGTGGGTGTGCATGCCCGAGCCGTTGTCGCCGAACAGCGGCTTCGGCATGAACGTGACGGTCTTGCCGGCCTGCCACGCGGTGTTCTTGATGATGTACTTGAACAGCATCAGGTCGTCCGCGGCGTGCAGCAGCGTGTTGAACCTGTAGTTGATCTCGGCCTGGCCGCCGGTGCCCACCTCGTGGTGCGCGCGCTCGACGGTGAAGCCCTGGGCCTCCATGTTGAGGACCATCTTGTCGCGCAGGTCGGCGTAGTGGTCGGTCGGCGTGACCGGGAAGTAGCCGCCCTTGTACTTGACCTTGTAGCCGCGGTTGCCGCCGTCCTCCTCGCGGCCGGTGTTCCACCAGCCGGAGATCGCGTCGATCTCGTGGAAGGAGGCGTTCGCGGTGGTGTCGAAGCGGATCGAGTCGAAGATGTAGAACTCGGCCTCGGCACCGAAGTACGCGGTGTCCGCGATGCCCGACTCGGAGATGTACTGCTCGGCCTTGCGCGCGATGTTGCGCGGGTCGCGGCTGTACGCCTCACGGGTGAACGGGTCGTGCACGAAGAAGTTGACGATGAGGGTCTTCTCGATCCGGAACGGGTCGAGGCGCGCCGTGTACAGGTCGGGCAGCAGCAGCATGTCCGACTCGTGGATCGACTGGAAGCCGCGCACGGACGAGCCGTCGAACGCGAGGCCCTCGGCGATGGCGTCGGCGTCGAACGCCGAGGCCGGGAGCGTGAAGTGCTGCATCACGCCGGGCAGGTCGCTGAACCGGACGTCGACGAACTTCACGCCCTCGTCTGAGATGAACTTCAGGACCTCGTCGGGATTCTTGAACACCCTCGTCGACTCCTCTGCTGCGGTGGGGGCGTGGTTGTACGCCGCTGCGTGCTGCGGCCTGCCATCGTGGCGAAACTAAGACCGCGGTGTTGCCCGGCAGTCACCCCGGTGTTTCGCCAGTGTTAACGGGCGTCCCCGGTGGGGCAACCCGACCGTCCGTCCTCACCCGCTGAGCACGGGCTTACTCTGGTGGAGTGAGCAGGTGGACCGGTTCGTGGTTGTCAGGACCCCGTGCGGCGCTGGAGCCGGGCGCCGACTCCGGTGACGGCACCGGGCAGCGCTGGAAGGGCGAGCGCCTCGGGCTGCCCCGGTCCGGACCCGGCTCGGTGGCCTCCACCGGGCGTCGGGCCCTGGCCATCGTGGTCGACTTCGCGCTGTCCGCGGGCGTGGCGGCGGCGTTCACGCAACCCGACCTGCCCAAGAACTGGAGCCTGCTGGCCTGGTTCGCGATCACCGTCACCGCGGTCGCTTTCTTCGGCTTCACCCCTGGTCACGCGGTGTTCGGCCTCCGCGTCGCCCGCCTGGACGGCGCCGGGACCGTGGGACTGCCGCGCGCGCTGCTGCGCACGGCGCTGATCTTCCCCATCATCCCGGCCGTGGTGTGGGACGCCGACGGCAGGTGCCTCCACGACAAGGCCGCGGGCACCGTCGTCATCCGCGTCCGCTAGCCCCCGCCGGTGGCCCACCGGCCCCGGGAACGGCTCAGGCCCGGTCGGGGACCGGGCCTGAGCAGCGGTGACGTGGTCTAGCGGCGGCGCATGGCGCGCTGCACGTTGCGCATCTTGGCGCCCTGCGGCAGCGGGCCCTTGGGCAGCGCCGCGCCCCGGCTGGCCAGCGCGGTCAGGCGGTTCTCGATCGTGTCGACCTGGGCGGTCGTGATGTTGCGCGGCAGCTTCATCAGGTGGCCCTGGAGCTTGCGCAGCGGCACCTGGTTCTCCTCGGTGCCGACGACGACGTCGTAGATCGGGGTGTCGCCGATCACCCGCGCCACCCGCTTCTTCTCCTGCGCGAGCAGGCCCTTGACCCGGTGCGGGGCGCCCTCGGCGACGAGGACCACGCCCGGCCGGCCGAGCACCCGGTGCACCATGTCGCCGTTCGTCGTGCCCGCCACGGCCTGGGTGACCCGCCACTTGCCGCGCAGGTTGTCCAGCGCCCACGCCGCCGCGCCCGGCTGGCCGTCGGCCTTCGCGTACACGTTGCGCTGCACCCGGCGGCCGAACACGATGACCGCCAGCAGCGCGCCCACCGCGATGCCCATGGGCAGCAGCACCCACTGCATGTCCCAGATGAGGCCGATCAGGAACGCCGCCGCCGTCGCGCCCAGCAGGCACAACAGCATGAGCGGCACGAGCGCCTTGTCCTCGCGGCGCTGCATCTTGAACGCCTCGAAGATCTGGCCGCGCCGCTGCTTCGATGCCGCGCGCCGAGCCTTCGCCGCTTCCTTGGAGGCCGCCTTGGCAGCCGCCTTGTCCTGCTTACCAGCCATACCCACCAGGATACGGCGCGCCGCGTCGCCCCATGACGGGAGTACGCGCTGTGCTCTGCGAGGATGCAGCGCATGGACCGGCTGCTGGAGGGACTGGACCCGGAACAGCGCGCCGCCGTGGAAGCACCGCGCGGACCGGTCTGCGTCCTCGCGGGCGCGGGCACCGGCAAGACCCGCACGATCACCCACCGCATCGCCTACCTGGTCCAGCGCGGGCACGTCGCCGCAGGTCAGGTCCTCGCCGTCACGTTCACCGCGCGGGCCGCGGGCGAGATGCGGACCCGGCTGCGGGCACTGGGCGTGCACAGCGCGCAGGCCCGCACGTTCCACGCCGCGTCGCTGCGCCAGCTCCGCTACTTCTGGCCCCGGGTGGTCGGCGGCGAGCAGTGGCAGCTCGTCGACCGCAACAAGCTGCGCCTGGTCGCCCAGGCCGCGAACCGCGCGGGCCTGTCGACCGAGTCGGACTCGCTGCGCGACCTCGCCGGCGAGATCGAGTGGGCCAAGGCGTCGCTCGTCGCGCCCGAGGACTACCCGGCCGCCGCCACCCGCACCAGCCGCGACACGCCGGCGTCCGCCGAGCAGGTCGTGCAGGTCTACCGCACCTACGAGCAGCTCAAGAACCAGGCGCAGCTGCTCGACTTCGACGACCTGCTGCTGCACACCGCCGCCGCGCTGGAGGAGCACGGCGACGTCGCCGAGGAGTTCCGCGACCGCTACCGGTGCTTCGTGGTCGACGAGTACCAGGACGTGACGCCGCTCCAGCAGCGCGTGCTCGACGCGTGGCTCGGTCAGCGCGACGACCTGACCGTGGTCGGCGACGCCAACCAGACCATCTACTCCTTCGCCGGCGCCTCGCCCGCGCCGCTGCTGAACTTCCCGCGCCGGTTCCCGCACGCCACCGTCGTCCGGCTCGAACGCGACTACCGGTCGACGCCGCAGGTCGTGGCGCTGGCCAACCAGGTCATCAGCTGGGCGCGCGGACGCCCCGCCGGCTCGCGGCTCAAGCTGATCGGGCAGCGCCCGGACGGGCCGCGGCCGTCGTTCACCGAGTTCGACGACGAGACGCTGGAGGCCGCCGCCGTCGCGCGCCGCACCAAGGAGCTGCTCGACGAGGGCGTGCCGGCCAGCGAGATCGCCGTCCTCTACCGGGTGAACGCCCAGTCGGAGGTCTTCGAGCAGGCGCTGGCCGAGGTCGGCGTGCCCTACCAGGTGCGCGGCGGCGAGCGGTTCTTCCAGCGGGCCGAGGTGCGGCAGGCGGTGATCGCCCTGCGCCAGGCCGCGGCGCACCAGCCGTCCGGCGAGCTGCCGAAGGTCGTGCGCGAGGTGCTGACCGGCATCGGCCTGACCGACGACCCGCCCGCCGGCGGCTCGGCCCGGGAGAAGTGGGAGTCGCTGCTCGCGCTCGTGGAGCTGGCCGAGGAGCTGGCGGGCGCGGTCGAGGGCGCCGACCTGCCGAAGTTCGTCGCCGAGCTGGAGATGCGCGCCGAGGCCCAGCACCCGCCGACCGTGGAGGGC
This sequence comes from Saccharothrix sabaoui, assembly GCF_051756985.1. Lineage (NCBI taxonomy): Bacteria > Bacillati > Actinomycetota > Actinomycetes > Pseudonocardiales > Pseudonocardiaceae > Saccharothrix > Saccharothrix sabaoui. The sequence continues at coordinate 6,949 of NZ_JBPKJK010000145.1, read as the reverse complement.
GTGACCCTGGCGTCGCTGCACGCGGCGAAGGGCCTGGAGTGGGACGCCGTGTTCCTGGTCGGGCTGGTCGACGGCACCCTGCCCATCCAGCACGCGGGCGACGACGAGGCGGCCGTCGAGGAGGAGCGCCGGCTGCTCTACGTGGGCGTCACGCGGGCGCGGGTGCACCTGTGGCTCTCGTGGGCCCTGGCGCGCGCGGGGGGTGGTCGCCGCTACCGCCGGCGCAGCCGCTTCCTCTACGGCCTCGTCCCCGAGGACCACCCGGCCTCCCGCACCGCGGCCGCCGCCAAGCGCGAACCGCTCCAGCGCAAGCCCAAGCCCCAGTGCCGGGTCTGCGGTTCGGCGCTCGTGGACGCGAGGTCGGTCAAGCTGGGCCGCTGCGCCTCCTGCCCGTCGGACCTCGACGAGGAGCTGCTGACGCGGCTGCGCGCGTGGCGGGCCGACCGGGCGCGCGAGCTGAAGGTGCCCGCCTACGTCGTGTTCACCGACGCCACCCTCGTGGCCATCGCCGAGCAGCGCCCCGAGGACGTCGCCGGCCTGGTCGCCATCGCCGGCATCGGTGCCTCCAAACTCGACCGCTACGGCGACGACGTCCTGACCCTGGTCCGCGGCAGCAACCACTGACCGGCCCCCGGCTCCCGGCCCCGCCGGCCAGGCCGGCGGGGCGGGCGAGGTAGCGGGGCGGCGGGGCGGGCGTGCTCGCTCGCCGCCCGATCGCCAGCCCGATCGCCAGCCCGATCGCCAGCCCGATCGCCAGCCCGATCGCCAGCCCGCCGATGGCTGCCGATGGTCGCTCGCCGCTCACGCCCGCCCGAGCACTGTCTGCCCGGCCGCACTGTCTGCCCGGCCGCACCGCCTGCCTGAGCGCCGCCTGGTCGCATCGCCTACCCGGCTGCACCGTCTACCTGAGCGCAGCCTGCCCGGCCCGGCCGCGTACTGCTCGCCCGGCATTCGCCCGAGCACCGTCTGCGCTCCCCGCTCCCGTTCCCCGTTCCCCGCTCCCTGAGCCCCGTTCGTCGGGCGACATCCGGCCTGCCCGGCGGACGGGGCGCGGGGCGTTAATTCGGTGGCGCGCGTGTGACCGGGGTCGCTATACAACTCCCGCGGCCCTGCCGCGCGAGGTCCCCGGACCCCGCGCGCGGGCGCTGTGCCGGCGTGCCGCCGACCGCCTCGCAGGTGTGGTCGACGGGGTGCCGGCGGGGGTGGCAGCGGGTGCCCGCCGGCGGGCGGGCCGGCGCTCGGCATGATCGAGTACCGGCCGTCTGGGCAGGGCAAACGCGGAAACTTCACACGATCGACAGGTATTTGGAAAAACCGGTTGCACGCGCCGTGCACGGGGTCATAACCTGCTGATGCCGGGCGCGAAGCGCCCGCTGGGGAATCAAAGAGCTGCGTCCGACACGAGACCGCCCTAGGAGGTGACCGGCTGTGAACACTCTCAAGTGCTTCGAGAAGCCCGGTTACCTGATGACCGGGGCTCTCCTCATGTCCAGCACGGCTCCCGTCGCGGGGGAGAAGTCTGCCCGCGATCGCCGCGCCCACACGTGGGGTGCAGAGCGAGTTCAGCTGATCCAGGTCCCGGCGCCGTATGCGCCGACCGTTGTCCCGACTCAGAACGTTGCGCCGTCCGCGCAAGGGCGAAGTACCTGACACACCTGTAGTCAGGCCACCAGCCCACGAAGGCCGCGGACCCGTAACCGGATCCGCGGCCTTCGTGTTTTTTCACCCCGTTTTTCCAGCAAGACCACTTACCCCGTGCAAGACCCTGACAGGAGTCCACCTGATGTTGACCGCGACCGTCCCGATAAACGGGACGTTGTCCACCGAGTCCGACCTGATCGGAGCTGGTGTCGCGACCCTGATCGACACCGCGCCGGACGCCGGCCTGGAGCTTCCCTGCCGCACCAACAACCCCGACCTGTGGTTCGCCGACGCGCCGGCGGAGTTGGAGGAGGCCAAGAAGTTCTGCGCCACGTGCCCGGTCATCGCCGAGTGCCTCGCCGGTGCGCTGGCGCGTCACGAGCCCTGGGGGGTCTGGGGCGGCGAGATCTTCGAGCGCGGAGCCGTGATCGCGCGCAAGCGTCCTCGTGGGCGCCCGCGCAAGGACGCGGCACCCGTTGTTCCCGCGGCACCCGCCGCGACCGTCGTCCGGGGGGCTACCGACCAGGAGGCCGCCGCGTGACCACGTACCGATCCACCACTGACGAAGCCGTGTTCACCGAACTGAACCCCAGGGGGAACCCGATGTTGCTCGAAGAAAACCTGGCCAGATCCCGAATGCATGACGCGGAGATATACGCGCAACAGCATCGGCTGGCCCACCGCCTCGTCGTCGCCCGCAGGTGGCGTCGGCTGGCCGGTTGGGCCGAGCGCCGGGCCCACCAGAAGGCCCGCGCTCTCTGATGCACGACAGGCCCGCCCTTCCCGTCCGATACGGGGAGGGCGGGCCTCGCCGTGCCCGGACCGCGGATCGCAGACCGCGGACACGCATCACCGATCACCGGCCACCGCAGTCGGGTGGGCGCGGTCGGGTGGGTGCGGTGGTGTGGGTGCGGTGGTGTGCCGTGCCGCGTGGTTCCGGCGCGAGGGATCGCCCGGTCGTCGGTACGGTGCGTCGTGTGGCTGCTCACTCTCACCACCACCACCACCACGGTCGGGCCGATCACGGCGGGACCCTCGACGGGATCGACTGGTCGTCCCGCCTGACGATGTTGCGGCAGGCCGACGAGTTGGACGCGGATGCCCGGCGGGTCGTCGCGAGCCGGCTCGTGCGCTCGCTGCCCGACAACCCGACCGTCCTCGACGTCGGGTGCGGGGCCGGTGGGATGGCGGTCGCGTTCGTCGAGGCGCTGTCCGCGCGCGCCGGCGGGACGGTGGTGCTGGTCGACGCGACGCCCGAGCTGCTGGACGCGGCGACCGGCGCGGCGCGGTCGGCCGCCGCCTACGGCGGTGACACGACCACGGTTTCCGTCCGGGTGCGGCCGGTGCTGGCGGACCTGGCCGCCGAACGGGCCGTCGACTTCGCCGGACCCGCCCAGCTGGTGTGGGCGTCGAACGTGGTGCACCACCTCCCGGACCAGCGGGTAGCCGTGGCCGGGTTGGTGGAGGCGCTGGCGCCGGGCGGGTGGCTGGCGCTGGCCGAAGGCGGGCTTGAGGGCAAGTTCCTCCCGTGGGACCTGGGTGTGGGCGAGCCGGGGTTGCAGGAGCGGCTGGCGGCGGTGCGCGCCCAGTGGTTCTCGCGGATGCGCGAGGACATCCCCGGCTCCGCGCGGACGCTCGGCGGCTGGAACACCGTGCTCGCCGAACTCGGGCTGCTCGACGTGACGGCCTTCAGCTACCTCGTCGACCACCCAGCGCCCGCCGGTCGGGCGGTCCGGGACTGGGCCGTCGACCGGCTCCGGTGGTTCGCGGAGATCGGCGGCGACCTGCTGCACCCCGCCGACCGGCGCGCAGTCGGCCGGCTCCTCGACCCGGACGACCCCGCCTACCTGGGGTTGCGCGACGACGTCTTCCTGCTGGCCGCCCACACCGTGCACCTCGGGCGCAAGGCGTGACCGACCCCGGCGGCACGTGTGCCCGGTGCGACCGGACCCGTGCCTCGGTCACCGACGCGGCCGAGCTGCTGGCCTGGGTCCGGCAGCGGGAACGCGGGGTCGACCAGTGGCTGTGCCACGCCTGCGCGCGGGAGCACGTCCGCGACATCGAGGGCAAGCTGCCCGCCGACCACTGGGGAGCCGGTCACCGGCGATAGGTCTCCTCTCGGGTGGTGCCGTCCTGCTCGGCGGGACACCGGCGGGACAGGGGATCAGGGGGAGGTGGCGGTCAGCGCAGGGTGGCGGCCAGGAGTCTCAGGGCGGACCTGGTGGCCGCCGTGCCCCGTCTGTTGCCCGCCTCCAGTTCGGCGTTGAGGCCCTCGACCGTGCACAGGCCCGCCCGCAGCGCGCCCGCCAGGACGTGGTGGCGGCGCAGCGGGTGGGGTTCGTGCCGGGCCGCGTCGAGGACGGCCCTGGTCGGCTCGGTGAACGGCAGGCCGTCGCGCACGACCACCCCCGGCGGCCGGGTGGTGCGCTCCAGGACGAGCCGGGGCCCGCCCGACCGGCGCCGGCTCGCAGGTTGCAGCAGGTGCACGTGGGCCGGTGGTCGGGCGGGCAGGCCCTGGGCGGCCAGCGCGTCCGCGCCGGTGATCACCGCGCCCGGTCCCGCGTAGGCCACGGCGGCCCGGAGGCGCTGGGCCCGGGTGGGCGGTTGCGCCCCGAGCAGCAGCACGCCCGGCAGGATGCGCTGCCACGGGCCGCCGGGGCGGCACCTGAGGTCGATGACGTGGCCGGGCACGCCGGCGGCCTTCAGCTCTGCGGTCTTGACGATGTCCATGGGACGAGGGTGGACCGGGGGAGCGGGGGCCGGCCAGGGGATGTGGGTGAGTTGTGGACAACTCGGGAAGCTGTGGACAACTCAGTCCGCGAAGCCCGGTTGCCACCGGGCTACGATGGCCCTGGCCTGCACGTTCGCGTCGAGCTGGCAGAGGATGCCCGTCGCGCCCAGCGTGACCCTGTGGACAAGCAGGTACTGGGGAGGCAGGTTGAGGGACCTTCCCGTTTGCGAATCAGGGCTGCGGAGGTCGCCCACCCGCTCCGCCTGCTGCCGCAGCCACCGGCGCGTGAAGTGGAACGTCTCGGTGCGCAGCGGCTCGACGAACGGCGCCAGGTAGTTCAGGACGTCCTCGGCGTGCAGCTCGGTACCCGGTCGGATGAAGTGCTCGGTGCGCAGCAGCTCCTCCAGGTCCGCCGGCCGCCCCTCCAGCGCCAGCCTGGTCATCAGCCCCAACGTCCTGGGCAGGCCGTCGGGCAGGCGGGCCACCGCGCCGAAGTCCAGGACGCGCAGCCGGCCGTCCGCGCCCAGCATGAAGTTGCCGGGGTGCGGGTCGGCGTGCAGCAGGCCCGACCGGCTGGGCGCGGAGAAGTGGAACTCCGACAGCAGCTGCCCGGACAGGTCGCGGTCCTCCCGCGAGCCGTCGCGGATGATCTTCGCCAGGGGTGTGCCGTCGGTCCACTCGGTGACCATGACCTTCGGCGAGCTGGCCACCACGCGCGGCACCAGGACGTGCTCGTCGTCGGCGAACGCCTTGGCGAACACCCGCTGGTTGGCGGCCTCGGTCCGGTAGTCCAGCTCCTCCAGGTACCGGTCGCGCAGCTCCTCCAGCAGCGGTTTCACCTCGGCGCCCGGCATGACCGCCTGCATCAGCCTGCTGAACCGCAGCAGCTGCCTCAGGTCGGACTCCAGGGCCTCGTCCGCGCCGGGGTACTGCACCTTCACGGCCACGTCGCGCCCGTCGTGCCACACCGCGCGGTGCACCTGGCCGATGCTCGCGGACGCGGCGGGCGCGTCGTCGAACTCGGAGAACCGCTTGGCCCACCCGGTGCCGAGCTGCTCGGCCAGCACGCGGTGCACGGTGCGCGAGGGCATCGGCGGCGCGGCGGTCTGGAGCTTGGTCAGCGCCTCGCGGTACGGCTCGGCCAGCTCGTCCGGCACGGCGGCCTCGAACACGCTCAGGGCCTGGCCGAACTTCATCGCACCGCCCTTGAGCTGCCCGAGCACCGCGAACACCTGTTCGGCGGTCTTCGCCGACACCTCGGCGCTGACCTCCTCGGAGCTGCGGCCTGCCAGGCGCTTGCCCCAGCCGCCCACCACGCGGCCCGCCACCCCGAGGGGGAGGCTGGCCAGCTTGGCGGTGCGCTGCACGGCCTTGCGCGGGATTTCGGTCACCCGGTGATTCTCCCCCCGCTCGTCCACGCGGTCGCGCTGGATCGCCCCACGCCACAAAACCTACACAGCTCGGGCTGAGGACCCGTCAGCTCGCGGAACGGCACTCGCAGCGCGGGTGCACGGGCGCTATCCGGTGCTCGACCGCCCCGGCGAAGGCGTCGACCTCCACGACCGCGTCCCAGGTCGGCGGCCGGGTGCGCAGCTCGGTGCCGCGGTCGAGCGCCAGCAGCGCCTGGCCGACCGCGAAGCCCGCCGCGGCGGTCACCGTGGCCAGGTCGGCGTGCTGGGCGCGGTCGACGAGCTGCGCGGCCAGCACCGGCCAGTCGGGGTCCCGGTCGGCGGTGTGCATGTCCGCGCACCTCAGGCAGCTGCTGCGACCGGGCACGACGAGCGGTCCGACGACGCCCAGGCCCTCCCGGACGCGCACGGCCAGGTGCGGCGTGCGCGACGCCAGCAGGCCGCGGAGCAGCTCCGGCGCGGGCACCAGCACGTCCGCCAGCACGACGAGGTCGACGTGCCGGGGCGCCGGCCGGACCCCGCCGCACGCCCGCTCCACGGCCGCCGCCGCGGCGACCGAGCGCGGCCTGCCCACGTCGTCGTCGGTGTAGCCCGATCCGGTGTCCTCCGGCCCGACGCGGCCCCGGGCAACCACCCGGACGTGTCCCACCCCGGCGGCGGCGAGGAGGGTCGCGACGGTCACCGCGAGCCGGCCCTCGCCGTGCACGACGACGGCCCGGTCCGCCCGGTCGGCGGGCAGGCGGGGGACGGGCCGCCGGGTGCGCAGCGCCCACGACGACACCTCGGCGGTCAGCCTGGCGTGCGGCACCGGCACGGACTCCTCGACCAGGCCGGCCCGCGCCAGCCCGTGCAGCACGCCCGTCAGCTCGGCGGCCTGCGTGCCGTGGGGCGCGAGCTGGTCGCGCAGCTCGGCGAGGGTGTGGCGGCCGGTGAGGCCGAGCAGCACGGAGCACATGGGCGCGGGCACCTCCTCGACCAGCACGGCGTGCCGGGGGTCGGTGCCGATCTGCACGACGTCGGCCCGGCGGCGCAGCAGCGGCAGGCCGGGCAGGACTCGGGGGCGGTTCGGGAGGTCCACACCGGCAGCGTGGCCCCGTCGCCCGGAATCGCGAAACGCCTGTCCACAGGCCCGTGAACTGTCCACAGGCGACGCCGGGGCGCTTGACGC
>NZ_JBPKJK010000144.1:0-22276 GCF_051756985.1 Saccharothrix sabaoui | reverse complement strand
TCCGCCGAGCGCGCGCCGGCGGCCAGCGTCGCCGTGCCGTCGCCACCCGACCGGGCGAGGGCCCAGCGCAGGGCGCCCGCGACGTGGGGGTCGGTTTCGGCCAGGACCGCCCCGGCCAGCAGCTCGGCGGGGGCGGGCGCGCCCTCCGGCCGGGTCAGGACGGCCTGCTGCCTGCGCGCGGCGCTGGCCGAGCCGAGCCCCTGCACGAGCTCGACGATGCGCAGCACGCCCTGCCACCCGGCGGGCGCCGACGCGTCGATCGCGCGGAGCCGGTCGAGCAGCTCCCGGTCCCGCTCCAGGCGGTCCTCCGTCCACCGGATGAGGTCGCCGACCACGGCGGACGGCGTGAAGGCCGGGTCCTCCAGGGCGCGCCCGATCTGCTTGAGCGAGAGCCCGAGGGACCGCAGGGCCTCCACGTGGAAGATCCTGCGGACGTCCTCGGCGGAGTACTCGCGGTAGCCGCCGACGGTGCGGCCGGTCGGGCGCACCAGGCCGAGGGCGTCGTAGTGCCGGAGCATCCGGGTGCTCACCCCCGAGTGGCGGGACACGTCCCCGATCAGCACCCCGCAGACCCCACGGACCCCACCGCCCCCGCGGCCCCCGCGGACCGGGCGACGGCGGCGGCCCGCTCGGGACCGAGCGCGACGACCCGCCTCGCCTCCTCGACGGCCGCGTCGAACCCGGTCTCCGGGTCGCGCAGGAGGAACGCGGTGGCGCGGGCGTGCTCGGCCCGCTCCGGGTCGGGGTCCGCCGCCGCCTCCTCCAGGGCGGGTTCGACCACGTCGCCGAGGTCGACGAGGGCCCGGCTCAGGCTCAGCCGCACGGTGCGGTCGCCGCGGCCGAGCTGCGCGACCAGCTCACCGGCCAGGGCCTCCTTCCCGTCCTCGGGCACGAGCGCGACCGCCGTACGCCACGCCGTGCGCGCGACCTCGTCGTCGGCGTCGCGCAGCAGGTCGCGGGTGATCCAGGCCCACGCGCGCCGGTCGCCGACCTTGGAGAGCGTGTGCAGCGCCTGGCCGCGGGCCCGGGGACGCCCGGAGCGGAGCTCCTCGCGGACCCGGGGCAGGGTGACGTCCGGCGGGAGGCGGGTCAGCGCCCAGGACAGCATGTCCCGCACGAAGAAGTCCGGCTCGACCGCGCACCGCTCGACGAGCACCTCCAGCAGGCCGGGGTCGGGGTCCGAGCCGGCCGCCAGGGCCGCCCGGAGCCTGGTCGACGGGTCCTCGGCGCGCAGGGCGCCGGCCACCCGGGTGTGCCGCGGGGTTCCGCTTGTCGTGTTGATCGGGACCACCTCCTGCGCCCAGTGGACACCTTGTCACCGTGTCAAGGTCAAGCCCGTGGCCACCCCCGCGCCGGTCGGGCGGACGCACGGCCCCCGCCGCACCTGGTGCCACAATGGTGGAATCACCGGGGTTCGGCGTCGGAAGGGACTACGTGGGCGGGAAGATGCAGATCGGCGAGGTGGCCGAGCGGACCGGCCTGTCGCTGCGCACCATCCGCTACTACGAGGAGGTCGGTCTCGTCGTCCCCAGCGCCCGGAGCCAGGGCGGGTTCCGCCTCTACGCCGAACCCGACGTCGACCGCCTCCAGGTGATCAAGCGCATGAAGCCGCTGGGGTTCCACCTGGAGGAGATGCGCGAGCTGCTCACCATCCTCGACGGACTGGCCACCCCCGACGCCCCCGAGCGGGACAAGGACCTCGACCGGCTGGCGCAGTTCCACACCGCGGCCGAGGAGCGCTGCGACGAGCTGCGCGCCCAGCTGCGCATCGCCGAGGACTTCGCCGCCACCCTGCGTGCGCACCTGCCCACCGGCTGAGCACCCGAACGACCGGGTGCCTCACGGCCCGACCACACTCTGACGTAACGTGAGGGTGTGACCATGGCTCGAATTTCCACCCCGCCGCCGCCGCTCGCCCCCGAGGCCCTGCGGATCGTCGCCCTGGGAGGGCTCGGCGAGATCGGCCGCAACATGACCGTGTTCGAACACGAGGGCAAGCTGCTGATCGTGGACTGCGGGGTGCTGTTCCCCGAGGAGCACCAGCCCGGCGTGGACGTCATCCTCCCCGACTGGACCTGGATCCGCGACCGCCTGTCCGACGTCGTCGCGGTCGTGCTCACCCACGGCCACGAGGACCACATCGGCGGGGTGCCCTACCTGCTGCGCGAACGCCCCGACATCCCCGTCGTCGGCTCCCGCCTGACCCTGGCCCTGCTGACGGCCAAGCTGGTCGAGCACCGCATCACACCGGTCGCGGTCGAGGTGGCCGAGGGCCGGCGGCTGGTGCGCGGGCCGTTCGACCTGGAGTTCCTGGCGGTCAACCACTCCATCCCGGACAGCCTGGCGGTCGCGATCCGCACCTCCGCCGGGCTCGTGCTGCACACCGGCGACTTCAAGATGGACCAGTTCCCGCTCGACGGGCGGATCACCGACCTGCGCGCGTTCGCCCGCCTGGGCGAGGAGGGCGTCGACCTGTTCCTGGTCGACTCCACCAACGCCGACGTGCCCGGCTTCACCACCGCCGAGCGCGACCTCGCGCCCGCCATCGACGAGGTGTTCCGCACCACGCCGCGCCGGGTGATCGTCTCCAGCTTCGCCAGCCACGTGCACCGCATCCAGCAGGTCCTCGACGCCGCCCACGCGCACGGCCGCAAGGTCGCCTTCGTCGGCCGCTCCATGGTCCGCAACATGGCCGTGGCCACCGAGCTGGGCTACCTCAAGGTGCCCGACGGCCTGGTCGTGGACATCAAGCGGATGGACCGGCTCAAGCCCCACCAGGTGACGCTGGTCTGCACCGGCTCCCAGGGCGAGCCCATGGCGGCGCTGTCCCGGATGGCCGGTGGCGACCACTCCATCCAGGTCGAGGAGGGCGACACCGTCCTGCTGGCCAGCTCGCTGATCCCCGGCAACGAGAACGCCATCTACCGGGTCATCAACGGCCTGATCGACCGCGGCGCGAACGTGGTGCACAAGGGCAACGCCAAGGTGCACGTCTCCGGCCACGCCAGCGCCGGCGAGCTGGTCTACTGCTACAACATCGTGCAGCCGGCCAACGTGCTGCCCGTGCACGGCGAGGCGCGCCACCTGCGGGCCAACGCCGAGCTGGCCGTCCGGACCGGCGTGCACCGCGACCGGGTGCCGATCGCCGCCAACGGGCACGTCATCGACCTCCAGGACGGGCGCGTCCAGGTCACCGGCAAGGTCGAGATCCACAACGTCTACGTGGACGGGCAGACCGTGGGCGGCGTCACCGAGGCGTCGCTGGCCCAGCGCCGCACCCTCGGCGAGGAGGGCGTCATCACCGTCGTGGCGATCGTCGACCTCGACACCCGCCGGCTGGCCGAGCCGCCGGACTTCATCGCCCACGGCTTCGAGCACGACGCCTCGACCTTCGCCCCCGCCGTCCCCGCCATCGAGAAGGCCCTCGCCGGCGCGAGCGAGCGCGGGGTCACCGACTTCGAGGAGCTGGAGCGGCTGGTCGGCCGGGAGGTCCAGTACTGGGCGCACCGGACCCACCGCCGGCGCCCCGTGGTCATCCCGGTGGTGATCGAGGCGTAAGGCCCCGCCCGTCCCCGACTCCCCCGGTCCCACCCGCGTCCCCGCGGCGGGCGGACCGGGGACGCGGTCGGCCCGCCCACCCCGGGCCGACCCCGGTGTCAGCGCCGTGGCTGCGCCGTGTCAGCGCCGCCGGCGATCGTTGCGCCGTGACCGGTTCGAGGGCGACACCTCGACGGACGGGCAGCGACGAAGGGGTGGACGAGGGTGCGGACAGCAGACCCGACGCCGAGGGCGATCGGCGACGAACGGCACCGGCGGGCGTGCGAGGCGCGCACGCGGCGGCTTCCGGGGGGCCACCGGGCTACGGCGGCCCCCGCCGGATCGGGCGGGGGTGCCCGACCGTGACGGCACCGCCGACCACCGGGCCCGCGATCCGCGTGCGGGGCCTGGAGAAGTCCTACGGGGACCTGGCGGTCCTGCGCGGGGTGGACCTCGACGTGGCGCGGGGCAGCGTCTTCGCCCTGCTCGGCTCGAACGGCGCGGGCAAGACCACGGTCGTGAAGATCCTGTCCACGCTGCTCGCGCCCGACGCCGGGACCGCCGTCGTCAACGGCTTCGACGTCACCGCGCGGGGCGGGGACGTGCGGGAGTCCATCAGCCTCACCGGGCAGTTCGCCGCCGTCGACGACATCCTCACCGGGCGGGAGAACCTCGTCCTGGTCGCCCGGCTGCGGCACCTCGGGGACCCCGGCGCGATCGCGGACGAGCTGCTCGGCCGCTTCTCGCTCACCGACGCGGGCGGGCGGCGGGTGGCGACGTACTCCGGCGGCATGCGCCGCCGGCTCGACCTCGCGATGAGCCTCGTCGGGAACCCGCCGGTCGTCTTCCTCGACGAGCCCACCACCGGGCTCGACCCGCAGGGGCGCATCGAGGTGTGGCGGGCCGTCGAGGAGCTGACCGCCGGGGGCACCACGGTGCTGCTCACCACGCAGTACCTGGACGAGGCCGAGCAGCTCGCCGACCGGATCGCGATCCTCCACGAGGGCCGGATCGTCGTGGACGGCACCCTCGCCGAGCTGAAGGAGCTGCTCCCGCCCGCCGAGGTCGAGTACGTCGAGAAGCAGCCGACGCTGGAAGACGTCTTCCTCGCGCTCGTCGGGGACAAGGGGCGGGAACGATGACGACCAAGCACTTCGCCGGCGACACCTCGGTCCTGCTGGGACGGTCGCTGCGCCACGTCGCCCGCAGCCCGGACACCATCATCACCACCGCGGTCGTGCCGATCGCGATGATGCTGATGTTCGTCTACGTCTTCGGCGGCGCGATCGACACGGGTCCGGGCTCCGGCTCGGACTTCTACGTGGGGTACCTGCTGCCCGGCATCCTGCTCATCACGGTCGCCTCGGGCATCTCCTACACCGCGTTCCGCCTCTTCCTGGACCTGAAGGGCGGGATCTTCGAGCGGTTCCGGTCCATGCCGATCGCGCGGTCGGCCGTGCTGTGGGCGCACGTGGTGACCTCACTGGTGGCCACCTTGGCCTCGCTCGTGGTCGTCGTGCTCGTCGCCCTCCTCATGGGCTTCCGCTCGGGCGCGGGACCAGGGGCGTGGCTCGCGGTCGCGGGCATCCTGTTCCTGTTCACCCTGGCGCTGACGTGGCTGGCCGTCATCCCCGGCCTCACCGCGAAGTCCGTGGACGGCGCGAGCGCGTTCTCCTACCCGCTCGTGTTCCTGCCGTTCCTCAGCTCGGCCTTCGTGCCCACCGAGACCATGCCCGGTCCGGTGCGGGCCTTCGCCGAGCACCAGCCGGTGACGTCCATCGTCAACTCCCTCCGGGCCCTGTTCGCGCAGCAGCCGGTCGGGACCGACCTCTGGGTCGCCCTCGCCTGGTGCGTCGGCACCCTCGTCGTCGCCTACGCCTTCGCCACGGCCGCCTACCGGCGGAAGACCTCCTGAGGCCGACCGCGGCGGGCGTGAGGACGACCGCGGCACCGGTGGCTGGCCTGCCGGTGCCCGGGGCGGGGTCGTCCGGCCACCCGGGCTGCGGTGGCCGATCGGGTGAGGCTGTCCGGGCGCGACCGGCGGGTTGGCCTGTTCGTCCGGGCGCGATCGTCCACCGGCACCCTTCCGCGCGCCGCGCGGGTCACTAGCGTCGAAGGGGTTCGGGGCTCCGCGACGTCCGGTCCGCCGGCCGACACGGGTGTGGCGCCTTGTCGCGCGACCGGACCGGAGGTGTCTGTGCCGAGCACGAAACTCTTGCGCCGCACGGGTGTTGCGGCAGTGGTGGGGTTGGTGGCCGCGAGCGGCGCGCCACCGGCGTCCGCGACACCGGCGGCGCCCCCCGCGGTGGTGTCCGCCGTGACGGCGGTGGCGCCCACCGGGAACGTCGACGTCACGCTGGTGACCGGGGACCGGGTCTCGCTCGACGGCGGTCGCGTCGTGTCGATGCGCCCCGGGCCCGGCCGCGAAGACGTGTACTTCCACCACTTCCTGGACGGCGGGCACGAGCACGTCGTCCCGTCGGACGCGTTGCGGCCGCTGGACGAGGGCAGGCTGGACCGGCGGCTGTTCGACGTGACCGGCCTGGCCGGGACGGGGTACGACGACGCGAGCCGCGACTCCGTGCCGCTGCTGGTCACCGGTGCCCGGTCCGGGGACCTGCGGGCCGCCCGCGACCTGCGCTCGGCCCGGGACCTGCCCGCGGCGGGCGCCGTCGCCGGGCACGCGCCCAAGGCGGGGGCGGCGACGGCGTTCCGCGCGCTGATGGCCGACCCGGCGGTGGAGAAGGTCTGGCTGGACGGGACGCGGCAGCTCGCCCTGGACCGCAGCACCGCTCAGGTCGGCGCGCCCGCCGCCTGGGAGGCCGGGCTCACCGGTGAGGGCGTCCTGGTCGCCGTGCTGGACACCGGCGTCGACGCCGGGCACCCCGGGCTGGCGGGGCGGGAGGTGGCCGAGGCCGACCTCACCGGCGGCGGGGACGCCACCGACACGGTCGGCCACGGCACCCACGTCGCCTCCACCATCGCCGGCACGGGCCCGCGCTACCGGGGCGTCGCGCCCGGGGCGCGGCTGCTGGACGGCAAGGTGTGCGCCACGACCAGCTGCTCCGAGTCGGCGGTCCTGGCGGGCCTGCACTGGGCGGTCGAGCAGGGCGCGGACGTCGTCAACCTCAGCCTCGGCGGCACCGACACCCCCGGCACCGACCCCCTGGAGGCGGCGATCGACCGCCTGTCGGCCGAGACCGGCACGCTGTTCGTCGTCGCCGCGGGCAACGCGGGCCGCCCCGGCACGATCGGTTCGCCGGGCAGCGCCGACGCCGCGCTGACCGTGGGCGCGGTGGACCGGCAGGACGGCCTCGCGCCGTTCTCCAGCCGGGGCCCCCGCCTCGGCGACGGCGCGGTCAAACCCGACCTCACCGCGCCCGGCGTGGGCATCGTGGCGGCCAGGGCGTCGAAGGGCACCGCGGGCACGCCCGTCGACGCGCACCACGTGGCACTGTCCGGCACCTCCATGGCCACCCCGCACGTCGCGGGCGCGGCGGCCCTGCTCGCCCAGCGGCACCCCGACTGGACCGGCGCGCGGCTCAAGGCGGCGCTGACGTCCTCGGCGCGGCCCAACCCCGCGCTGGGCCCGTACGACCAGGGTGCGGGACGCCTGGACGTGGCCGCCGCCGTCGACCAGGTCGTCACCTCCGAGCCCGCCGGCCTCGCGTTCGGCACGCAGCCGTGGCCGCACCACGACGACACCCCGGTCGCGAAGGAGCTGCTCTACCGCAACGCCGGGACCGCGCCGGTGACCCTGCGCGTCGGCGCGGAGCTGACCGGACCGGACGGGGCACCCGCCCCGGCGGGCCTGCTCACCGCCTCACCCGCCGAGGTCGTCGTGCCCGCGGGCGGTCAGGCCGCGGTGACCGTCACCGCGGACACCCGCGTGGGTTCCCGCGACGGCGACCACGCCGGTGTGGTCGTCGCGACGGCGACGGGCGGCGCGGCGCTGCGCACCCCCGTGGTGGTCGGCCGCGAGGTCGAGAGCTACGACGTCGACTTCCGGCACCTGGGCCGCGACGGGCAGCCCGCCCAGCAGGCGGGCACGCGCCTGTTCGACGTCACCACCGGCACGGAGCGGTACGTCCCCGGCGGCGTCACCCGGCTGCCCCGGGGCGACTACTTCGCGGTCGGGGTCGTCGACACCGGCGGTGGCGGCATCGCCCTCGTCTACCGGCCGGAGCTGCGGGTCACCGCGGACGCGGTGGTGACCGCGGACGCCCGGACGGCGGGACCGGTGCGGGTCACCGCGCCCGACCCGGCCGCCCGGGGGATGCTCTCGGTCATCACGGCCAGGCGGTACCACGGGGACGTGACCACCGGCTGGGGCATCGCGGTGCTGTTCGGCGGCTTCGACGACCGGTTCGCGGTCGGGCACGCCGGGCCGGAGGTGCCCGCCGACCGGTTCGCCGCCAAGGTCGCCGCCGAGTTCGAGGGCGACCCGGGTGCCGACCCGAAGGTCCGCTACCGGTTCGCCTGGGGCTCGACCGGGAGGTCGTTCACCGGGTTGGAACGCGCGCCCGCGAGGTCCGAGCTGGCCGAGGTCCGCACGTCGTCCGGCCCGGTCCCGGAGGGCCGGACCGCGGTGCACGGCGGCGAGTCCGAGGCGGCGGGCATCCGGGGGTACACGTGGTCGCAGGGCTCCGGGCCGTCCGGCGGGTTCGTCGACCGCGTGACGACCGAGGACGTCCGGTGGACCTGGCACGCCGAGCAGTGGCGGTCGGGCACCACGGAGGCGCGGTTCACCAGCCCGACCCGCACCTACCGGCCCGGCCGGGTGTACCGGGAGAGCGTGAACGTCCCGGTGTTCGGCCCGGCGGCGCCCGACCGGGGGTCACCGGCCCTGCGCCGCGCGGGCGACCGGATCGCGCTGGACCTGCCGCTGTTCACCGACGGGGCCGGCAACGCGGGCACGTCGCGCACCGCGTCGGCGCGCACGGCGCTGTTCCGCGACGGCGCGCTCGTCGGCGAGACCGCCGCGCCGGGCAGCGGCGCGTTCGACGTGCCCGCCGGCCGGGCCGCGTACCGGCTGGAGACCGGGGCGGTGCGCGAGGCGGGCGTGTCGGACTTCTCCACCGAGGTGAGCGGGAGCTGGACGTTCGGCTCCGCCGCGGGCGACCGGGAGCTGCCGCTGACCACCGTCCGGTTCGCGCCCCGGCTGGACCGCGACGGCGCCGCGCCCCCGGGCCGGCTGCTGCCCGTGCCGCTGGTGGTGGGGCAGCAGGTGAGCGCGCCGATCCGGCACCTGCGCGTCGAGGCGTCGTTCGACGACGGGAGGAGCTGGAGCCGCGTGCCGGTCCTCGGGCGCACCGCGCTGGTGCGCCACCCCGGCACGGCGGGGGCGTTCGCGTCGCTGCGGGTCGAGGGCGCGGACGTGCGCGGGAACACCTTCCGGCAGACCGTGCTGCGCGCCTACCGGATCGGCTGAGGCGGGCCGCCGGCCGCCGCCGCGGCCGGCCGGCCCGTCGTCCTGGTGCCCAGGTCGTCCAGCCCCGACAGCGACAGCACGCGGGCCGGGGCGGAGCCGGCCGCCACCACCAGGGCGAACGCCCGCCCGGCGCGGCCGGCCGCCGCCGCGGCGTCCAGCAGCAGCGCGACGCCCGAGCTGCTGAGGTAGCGCAGGTCGGTGAGGTCCAGCTCCACGGGGCGGTGGTCGCCGCCGCCCACGCGGAACAGCAGGGCCTCGCGGAGCCCGTCCACCGTGCCGGTGTCCAGTTCGCCGGTCAGCCGCAGGCGCGTGGCCCCGTCGGTCGAGTCGTCCACCAGGCCGACGTCCCCGTCCGCCGTCGACGGGGACGCGGTCGGCGCGGCTGGTCGGGTTGCGGCAGGCAGGGTCACGACCGGCAGGGTCACGACCGGCGGGGCTTCGGCCGGCGGGGCTGCGGCCGGCGAGGTCGAGGCCGGCGGCGAGGTCGGGGCGGGTCGGGCCGGGGTGCCGGTGTGCGGGGTGCCGGCCTGCGGGATGTCCGGCTGCGGGGTGAGGTGGAAGTCGACGGTGGTGCCGTCCTCGCGGCGGTCGAACACGACCTGCTCGGTCAGCGTCCGGATGATCCGCACGCCCCGGCCGCGGTGGCCCGGGTCGGCGGGCGGGGGCCGCCACCGGCCGTGGTCGCGCACGGTGACGTGCACGCCGGTGGCGGTGGTGGCCAGCTCGTACTCCAGGTCGCCGGTCCCGTCCGCGTAGGCGTGGTCCACGACGTTGGCCGCCGCTTCGCCCAGGGCCAGCTGGAGGTCGTCGAGCGCGTCCGCGGACAGCCCCGCCGCGGCGGCCCAGGCGGTGACCTCGCGGCGCATGACGGTCAGCGAGGGCGGTAGCGCGGGCAGCGTGGAGCGCAGCGGTCGCGGCAGGTGGCGGGTGACGACGAGCGCCACGTCGTCGTGCCGGCCGTCCGCGAGCAGGGTGTCCGCCACGATGTCGGCCAGTTCGGCGGGCGGCGCGGCGGCGGAGTCGCGGACGACTGCGAGCAGCCGGTCCAGGCCCTCGTCGAACGGGACGTCGCGGCGCTCGACCAGCCCGTCCGTGTAGAGCACGACCGTCGCGCCCTCGGGCAGCTCGCAGTCCTGCTCGGGGTAGGGCGGGCGGCCCGGCACGCCCAGCACCGGCCCTCCCCCGCCGGTCAGGTACCGCGCGGAGCCCGCGTCCGCGACCAGGGGCGGCGGGTGGCCCGCCAGCGCCCACCGCAGCACCCCGGTGGCGTGGTCGAAGGTCAGGCACGCGCAGGTGCTGCCGGTCGCGCCGTTGACCCGCCGGGCGAACACGTCCAGGCGCTCCAGCGCCGCCGCCGGGGAGTGCCCGTCGAGCAGGTAGCCGGCCAGGGCGGTGCGCAGCTGCCCCATCACGGCGGCGGCGGCCGGCCCCTTGCCCACGACGTCGCCGACGCACAGCGCCACCGAGGTCCCGTCCAGCTCCAGCACGTCGTACCAGTCGCCGCCGATCTGCGCGTACGTCGACGCGGGCAGGTAGCGGGCCGCGGTCGCCAGCCGGTCCAGCGCGGGCAGCTCGCGGGGCAGCAGGCTGCGCTGGAGCGCCTCGGCGATCTCGTGCTCGCGCCGCAGCAGCAGTTCGCGCTCGGCCTCGGCGCGCTGCCGCTCGGTGACGTCGCGCCCGATGGCCTGCACCCCGGTCGGGGTGGTCCGCATGCCCAGCTCCAGGGCGATCACCGCCCCGTCCGCGCGCCGCACCCGCCACACCTCGGTCACCACGTGCCCGGCGGCCGGGTCGCCGTCCGGCACGCCCACCCCGGCGGTCCGGCCGGACACCACGAGGTCGGTGGCCCGCGTGCCGATCAGCTCCTCGGCCGAGCGGCCCAGCACCGCGCACGCCGCCGGGTTCACCTCGACGAACCGCAGGTCGCGGTCGAGGACCCAGATGGCGTCGGTGGCCCGCTCGACCAGCAGCCGGTGCCGCTGCTCGCTCTCGCGCAGCGCCCGGTCGGCGTGCACCCGCTGGAGCGACTCCCAGCTCCGGCCGGCCACCGCGGAGATCAGCTCGACCTCCCCCGGCGTCCAGTGGCGGACCGACGCCTGGTGCACGGCCAGGCCGGCGACGAACCGGCCGCCGCGCAGCAGCGGCACCGACACGACGGCGCGGATGCCCGTGCGCTCGTAGGCGACGCGGTCGTCACCGGACAGGCGCGGGTCCAGGGTCGCGTCCGCCACGATCCACGGCCGCCCCGCCCGCATCGCCCGCAGCGCTCCCTCGCCGAACGCCGACATCGCGAACCTGCCCCGCAGCGACGGCAGGCCGGTGGCGTGGTCGCCGCTCATCACGAAGTGGTCCTCGTCGGCCTCCACCCGCGCGTAGGCGCACCGGTCGGCCTCCAGGTGCTCCCGCAGCAGCCGGGTGACGACGGCCATGACCTGCTCGGCGTCGTCGACCCCCTGCAACCGCCGCTCCAGCGCCGCGAGGAAGCGGTCCTGCTGCTCGGCCACCCTCCGCCGGGTGACGTCGGCCAGCATCCCCCGGGCGCGCACGGGGACGCCGGCGTCGTCGTGCGCCACCTGCGCGCGGCACCGCAGCCACAGCACGCGCCCGTCCGCGGCGGTGGCCCGGAACTCCAGCTCGACGTAGTCCTTCTCCGCGCCGGTGCGCCACGCGCGCAGCACCTCGGCGCGGTCACCGGGGTGGACCCAGCGGACCAGGGTGCCCACGTCGTCCAGCCACTCGTCCACCGGGCGGCCGAGCAGCACCTCGGCGTACCGGGAGACGAACGTGAAGCGCCGGGAGGGCACGTCGGCCTCCCAGACGACGACGCCCATGTCGTCGACGAGGCCGGTCAGGTCGGCGCCGCGCCCGACGTCCCGCGCGGTCACCGGGGGCGACCGGCGCACGGCAGCCGGACCGCGCCCGACCGGGGCAGGGCGGAACCGCGTCGCGCGCGGGGGGCACACCTCGTCAACACCAGCACGCGTTACCCCTCCCGGGGGCGGTTCAAACCCGTCACCCCGGGGTGGCCGGCACCAGGTCCGGGCCGGTGGCGGCGCCGAGGACGCGCGCGGTGCGCCCGCGCACGGCCACCGAGGTCGGGTTCCGCACCCTTTCGGCGGGTCCGAGCAGCGTCGTGGCGACGGCGACCGCCCTGCTCCAGCCGGGAGCGGTAAGGGACGTTCACCCGGCCGGCATCGCCAACTGCTCCCGCCGCGGCCCGTCCGGGTGGGCACCGCCCGGGATCGGCTGTCCACAACGGACATCCTCGGGCGAGCCGCCGCCGGCGGTGGAGTGCGCCCGGTCAGGTGCGGGGCAGGTAGGAGGCGACCTCGGCGATGGCGTCGAGGGTGTCGTGGTCGAACTGCCCGCCGGGGGCGTTCTCGGCCTCGGCGACGGTGACGCCCGCCCCGCCGACGTCGATGTCGCTGCCGTAGCGCAGCCCGGTGAAGGTGATCCCGCCCAGTCCCAGCAGTTCCCCGCCCAGCGGGGTGATGTCGCCGCTGCCGTGGACGTCCACGAGGTCCCGGACCTGCCCGAACGAGGCCGTGACGCACTCGGCCTGCTGCCTGGCTACCCGCTTGCCCTGCCGCAGCCCCATCCGCTGCCAGGCGCCCTCGAACTCGCCGCGCCGCGCCGCCCTCCGCCCCTCGTCCTTGCGCGCCCGCAGCTGCCCCGACGACCCGCCCAGCCGCACCGACCCCACGCCCACCTCGGACGCCGTCCCCGCCGTGCCGAGGCCCACCGAGGTCGCTCCCCCGCCGCCGGCGACGATCCCCAGCACGGCGACCCCGGCGACCACCGCGCCCCCGTTGCCCTTCTTGGGCGTGATCGGCCTGACGCGTCCCTGCTTGTCCGTGAAGAACGGCATGTTCCCACCCCTGGTCCGGCCGACCGGTCGCGTGGCCGGTCGCGCACCGTCACAGGGTCCTGCACCTCGCCGCCGCCGCTCCCGCAGGACTGCGGCGAGCCCGCGATCAGGCGGGTTTGCGGAAGAGGAAGAGGTAGGAGCCGAGGTGGTCGCGGACGAAGGCGCGCAGCAGCGGCATGGTGGTGTCCATCTGCTCGGCCAGCTCCGGGCCGTAGCGCTCGACGACCTCGGCGCGCCGGTCGGTGTAGAGCAGGCTCATCAGCTCGCCGCTGAACGCGCAGTTCTGCGTCATGTCCTCGACCTTCACCAACTCGAACCCGGCGTCGGCCGCCCGGGCGACGGTCTCGGCGGGGGTGGTCGGGGGCATGGAGCGCCAGACCTCCCGGTACGCCGCCATCCCCGCCTCGTCCGGGGTGCCCCGGACGGTGAACTCGCTCATCAGGAAGTGCCCGCCGGGCCTGAGCACGCGGAACGCCTCGCGGAACGCCTCCTGGCGGTCGGACAGGTGGGCGTGGACGTCGATCGACAGGGCGGCGTCGAACGACCCGTCGGGGAAGTCGAGCGCCATGGCGTCGCCGTAGCGGAACGAGACGCGGTCGGCGACGCCCTCGGCCCTGGCCGTCTCCCCGGCCCTGGCGAGGTGCTCGCGGCTGACGTTGATGCCGGTGACGCGCCCCCCGGTGCGCTGGGCCACCCGGACGGCGGGCATCCCGGTGCCGCAGCCGATGTCCAGCAGGTGCTCGCCCGCGCGCAGGCCGAGGGTCCTGATGTGGTGCTCGGTCTGCCGCTCCTGCGCCCGGTTGGCCAGGTCGGCGAGGGTCGAGGCGGGTTCGCGCGCACCGGGCTCGGACCACTGGCCGATGTGCAGGCCGACGTCACCGATGACGATGCCGTACAGGTCGGTGAACCGGTCGTAGCCGGCCCCGATCTCCTCGGGGGTGGGCGGGGTCGTGCCATCACCGGTCGCCGTCATCGGTCGGCCTCCTCGGCGCGGTTCGCGTTGCGGCTCGCCCCACGGTAGCGACTGGTTCGACCCCCGTGGGCGGAAGTCACCCCGGGGAAGCAACGCGGGGCCGTGCACGGCCCGCCGGCGTCAGGGGCGCAGCAGGTGGCCGAGGAGGGCGCGGCGCTCGGCGGTGTTGGCCGGGCTCGGGTTGAACACCGCGTCGAGCAGGGGGAGGACGCGGGCGCGGGCTTCGGGGGTGCGCATGACGCGCTTCCACAGGGCCAGGTTCAGCGCGTAGCGCCACTTCGGGGTGGTGGCCAGCTTGAGCACGTTGACGACGTTGCCGTGCACCTTCGGCGGCAGCGCGGCCAGGTCGGCGGGCGTGCTGAGCAGTGACTCGGGCAGCACGTCGAGGCCGTGCTCGGTCATGAAGTCGAAGTCCGTCGGCCACGCCGCCGCCCACAGGTAGTCGACCATCCGGCACCAGCCGCGCAGGAAGTCGACCTCCAGCTCCGGCCACGGCGCGGTGTCGACGTCGGCGAGCGCGCGGACCACCACGTCCAGGCACGTCTTGTGCGCCTTCCACAGGGCGCGGCGCGCGGGTTCCTGCTCGGCGGACCGGCTCACCAGGGTGAAGTAGGCGCGCCAGTCGGCCACCGCGTCGACCAGCTCCTCCGGCGGGACCCCGCCCACCGCGTACCGGAACCGGGAGCGGGTCGGCGGGTCGGCGACCGGCAGCGGGGGCACCACCCCGGCGGCCACGGCGCCCAGCCACGGGACGGCGCTGAGCGCGTAGTTGCCGTAGCCCCACGGCGAGTCCGGGTCGATCAGCCCGTCCTCCCGCGTGCGGACGCCGAGCCGGCCGGTGCGGAACTGCCACTGGTGCTGGAACACCAGGCCCCACAACGGGTTGCGCCGGTTGTCCGCGCCGAACCCGCCCGTCGCGTTGGTGCTGCGGATCATCAGCCGGTAGGCGGCCATCCGCTGCTCGAAGCGGAACGGGTCGAAGGACCCGCCCAGCTCCTCCGCCGTCGTCCAGACCGGGTGCAGGTCCAGGGCAGCCAGCTCCTCGGGGTGGGCCATGACCGGGATTCTCCGCACGCCGCCGGCCGGTGTCCACGAAGATCCGCTCGACCGACCACCCGATCACCCCTCCGCGCCCGGCCTTCCCGCGTTCGAGACCCGCTTTCTGCGGTGCGCGTACAGCGGGTGGGTGCTCCGGTACGCCCGTTCACCGGAACGCGCCCTGGTGCGTCGGGCGCACTACCGATGAGGTGGTGGCACACACGTGGAAGGGGGGACCCCGTGATCGACGCAGCCGCTTTCGAGGCCCTGAAGTTCCAGGGCGATCCACTCGCCGACGCGGTGGTCGCCGACCTCGTCGCGACGAACCGGGTCGGCCTCGTCAACGAGGTGCTGGAGCACTTCCGCACCAACGACCAGCCGATCCCGGAGCAGCTGCCCGACTCGGTGCGGGAGTTCCTGGTCGCCACCGACAGCCCGCCGGCGTGGGTCGACCCCGAACGGGTGGCGCGGGCCTACGACTTCTTCGTCGACGACGGCGTGCACGTCGCCTCGGTGCTCACCTTCGGCGCGATGGTCAACTGCTACGCCCACGCCCGCACGTCCCGGGTGCTGACGCGGACCCACGGCCTGAACCAGCCCCACCGGCGGCTGTCGGAGACCTCCCAGTTCGTGATGGACATGATGGGCCGCGACGCGTTCGGCTCGGGCGGGTCGTTCGTGCCCACCATCCAGAAGACGCGGCTCATCCACGCCGCCGTGCGCCACTTCCTCACCGCGTCGGGCCGCTGGGACGTCGCCGCCGACGGCGTGCCGGTGTGCCAGCAGGACATGGTCGGCGGCCTGATGATCTTCTCCGTGCAGGTGATCGAGGGCATGCGCCGCATGGGCATCTCGGTCACCGAGCAGGAGGCCCGGGACTACTACTACGTGTGGCGGGCGGCGGGCGCCATGCTCGGCATCCCCGTCGAGGCCGTGCCCGAGTCGGTCGAGGACGCGCGCGAGCTGAGCGCCGCGATGGTCGAGGCCGCCTACGGGCCCTCCCCGGAGGGCGTGGCGCTCACCCGCCACCTGCTCGACCTCTACGAGAAGCTGTTCCCCGGCAAGATCTTCGACGGCATCGCCGCAGCCGTGGTGCGCCAGGTCGTCACCCCCGAGGTCGCCGACTGGATGCAGGTGCCGGAGTCGCGGGGCTGGACGCGCGTGGTCGGCGCGGGCACGCGCCTGGTGCGGGCGCTGGAGCGCTCCGAGGACACCAGCGCGCTGGCCACCACCATCCTCGACCGCGCCGGCACCATCCTGCTCGGCGGCAGCGTCCGCACCCTCACCAACGGCCAGTCGACGACCCTCACCATCCCGGCCGATCTGCGCGAGCGCTGGGAGGCCGCCGGGAGGTGACGCGGTACGCACCGGGCGGCGGCGTCAGCGCAGCCGGCCGGGGGGCGTCAGCGCAGCCGGGCGGCGGCGTCGTGCGCCTGGCCCCTGGTCCTCAGCGGCGTGCGGCGGTCCCGCGCCAGCTCGTCGAGCTTCGCCGCCGCGCCCGCCGGGTCCAGGTCGCCCAGGGCGATGCCGGCCGCCAAGCGCGTGTCGGGGTGCTCCGCCGCGCTGTCGGCGATCGTCCCGAGCACGGCGGTCCGGTCCGCCGGCTCCAGGTCCGCGACGAGGCCCTTCCGGAACGAGTACGGCACCGTGGGGGTGGCCGCCAGCCGCCGGAGGAGGTGGGCGTCCTCGTCGCCGCCCTTCAGGACGGCCTCCCGCGCCGCCTTCACCCGCAGCGCGGGGTCCTCGTCGCGGTCGCGCACGAACCCGCGCAGGAGTTCGAGGGCCGTGCGGGACCCGGTCTTCCCCGTGAACCACAGGCGTTCGTCGACCGGCAGGTCACCGCGCCGGGCGAACTGCGCGCACAGCTCCCGGCCCTCCCGGGGGTCGGTCCTGACCAGCGCGGCCACGGCGTCGGCCCGTTCCCGCGCGGTGGCCGCGCCCAGGGCCATGTCCCGGTGCAGCGCGGTCCTCTGCCGCTGCCCCAGGTGACCGGCCGCCGCCTTCACCGCCCGCGCCCGGTCGCGGAACGGGAACCGCCGGTCGGTGGCGACGCGGTGCAGGTGCTCGAACGCGGAGTCGGGCGACAGCGGCGCCAGCAGGGCGACGGCGCGCACCGCGACCCCGAAGTCGTCGCCGGCGTCCGCGACGACGCCCTCCAGCACCTCCGCCGTGGTGGCCCGCCGGTCGACGTCGAGGGCCCGGAGCCGCAGCTCCACCGGCACGGTCCGGTCCGACGCCAGGTCGACCACCACCTCCGGGCCCCGGCCGAGGCGTTCGACGAGGTACCGCGCGAGGTACAGCCTGCGCTCGGGCGCCGCGGTGCGGCGGCGGTCGTCCAGCAGGCCGGCCAGGCGGTCGGGGGCCACCCGGCGCAGCTCGTCCAGCGCCGCGCCGCGGGCGTCGTCCCCCGCCGCGTCGTCGACGAGGTCGGCGAGCAGCGCGACACCCCTGCCCGGGTCGTGCGCGAAGGCGTGCCGCGCCGCGGTGAGGCGTTCGGCGTCGGGCAGCCGGCGGTTCGCGGCGGTCGTGGCGGACAGGGCGAACGCCCTGGCGGGGTCGTGGCGGCGGAAGAACTCGGCCACGTCGTTGAGCACCGCGCCGTCGTCCGACCGGGCGGCCACCCGCTCGAACACGGCCAGCGCGGTGGGCAGGTCGTGCCGGGCGAGCACCTGCCCCACGGGGATGCGGACCGTGCGCCGCACGCGGGGGTCGAGGACCAGCTCCCCGGCGACGGGCACCGCGCGTTCCGGGGAGATGCCGTGCAG
The DNA here is from genome assembly GCF_051756985.1 of Saccharothrix sabaoui. Classification (NCBI taxonomy): domain Bacteria; kingdom Bacillati; phylum Actinomycetota; class Actinomycetes; order Pseudonocardiales; family Pseudonocardiaceae; genus Saccharothrix; species Saccharothrix sabaoui. The sequence continues at coordinate 4,664 of NZ_JBPKJK010000144.1, read as the reverse complement.
CGCGTCGAAGGCGCGGTAGCGCTCGGTCTCGTGCCGGGACGGCGTCCGCGCGAGGGCGGCCAGGCACTCGGCCGCGTCGTCGGGGTCCAGCTCCGCGTGCCACCGGGCGTACCGGCGCCACGCGGTGTCCGGCGCGTGCCCGCCCACCAGCGCCCGCAGCGCCCGGCGCGCCGCCGCGACGACGTCGTCGGGCACGGGGACGCCCCGGCTCAGCAGGGCGGGCACGAACCCGGCGTTGCGCCGCCGGACGACCGGCCACGTCAGCCGGCGCAGCGGTCCGCCCAGCTCGACGCCCGCCTCCGCCCAGCCCCGGACCTCGGCGACCCGGGCCTCCAGGTCGGGCCACGGCCACGTCCGCCGCGGGCGCAGGGCCCGGCGGACCGCACGGCCGTCCGGGGACACCGCACGGCCGTCCGGGGACTCGGTCACGCCTGACGCCTCCCTGTTCCGCGGTCGGGTGCGGGCCTCTCGGCGGTCGTCCGCCGGGGTGGCCCTCTCGCGCCGGGCGGTCCGCGCCACGCGTTCGAGGGGCCGCGCGGTCGGCGCGCCTCGGTGCCCCGGGCGGTGATCGGCACCCGGCGGGCACGGCGGTCGGCCGGGTCGGGGCGGCGGGTGACCAGGTCCGGGACCCCGGGTCGTCCTGTCGGCAGACTATCCGGTGCGCGGGCCGGGCCGCATGACGACCTTCCCCCGGCACCCGGTCCTCGTCGGCTGCCCCGAGCGCCCCCCGGCGCCGGACGGGCCCGAAGCGGCGGGGGCCGGTGGCGCGCCGGCCGTGTGACGATGGCCGGGTGCGCGCGGTGGCGGTGGTGCTGGTGCTGCTCGGGATCGGCGGTGCCGTCGCCTGGCAGCTGGGCGACGCGCTGCGGGTGGAGGTGCGGCCGGCGGACGTGCCGGTCGAACGGCCCGTCGCCGCCCCGCCGCGCCCGCTCGCCCCACCACCGGACGTCGACTCGATCGGCGTCCCCGACGAGCCCCGGGTGCGGCTGGCGGCCTCCGCCGTCGCCGACGCCCTGGTCGAACGCGGCCGTCCCCGGCCGGTCGTCGGCGTCGACGGGCGGCTCCTGGGGCGGCTGGAACCCGGCCTGCCCGACGAGGGCTACCGGGTCGACCCCGGCCCGGTCGTGGTCGGCAGCACGCCGGACGGGCTCGCGGCCGGCCTGTACGCCGTGGCCGACCGCGTGCGCGCCGGGGCCGAGGTGGTCGCCGACGGGCGGGTGGTCGCGCCGCGGCTCGGGTTGCGGATGACCGACCTCGGCGCGGTCGGGCTGCCCGACGACCCGGCGCGGTTCGCCGCGGGCGCGGACTACTCGCTGAACTCCGACGTGGTGGGTGCGGCGGTCCTGCCGGGCGCGCCCTACGTCGACCGCGCTGCGGTGGACGGCGTCTCGCGCCAGTTCCGCGCGCTGGTGCACCACGCGCTGGCCGACGGGTACAACGCCGTGGTGGTGCCGGGTTTCCTGGAGTACGTCACGTTCGACGGGCTCGACGTGCACCCGCCCGGCGACCCGCACCGGGAGCGGGCGGAGGCGATGGTGGCCGCGTTCGGCCCGGTGTGGCGCTACGCGCACGACATGGGCGTGGACGTGTTCCTGTCCACCGACATGCTCGCCCTGTCACCGCCGTTGAAAGCCTTCCTGGAGCGCGAGGTGGGCGGGCTGCGCACCGAGGACGACCGGCTGTGGCGGGTCTACCGGGCGGGGCTGGCGGAGCTGTTCGCACGACTGCCGTACGCGGCCGGCGTGATGGTCCGGATCGGCGAGGGCGGGTCGGCCTACCGGTTCGCCGGCTGGGACTACACCTCGGAGATCGCGGTCACCACGCCCGCGGCGGTGCGGGCGATGCTGCGGGCCTTCCTGGACGTCGCGGCCGAGCACGACCGGCAGGTCGTCTTCCGCACGTGGAGCGTCGGCATCGGCGAGGTCGGCGACCTGCACACCGACCGCGACGTCTACGAACGGGTCCTCGGCGAGCTGGTCGACGATCGCCTGATCGTGTCCACCAAGTACACCCTCGGTGACTTCTACAGCCACCTCCCGCTCAACGACACCCTGTTGGTGGGGCGGCACCGCCGGATCGTGGAGTTCCAGTCCCGGCGGGAGTTCGAGGGTTCCGGCGCGCTGCCGAACGACCTCGGCGAGCTGCACCGGCACGCGCTGCGCACGTTCCTGGCCAACCCGCGGGTGGAGGGGGTGTGGACGTGGCGCCAGGGCGGCGGGCCGCTGCTCGCCGGGCCCCGGCTGCTGGACCTGAGGACGGGTTTCTGGCAGCTCTACGACCTCAACTCCCACGTCACCGGGCGGTTGGCGCGCGACCCGGACCTGGACCCGGCGCAGGCCACGGCGGACTGGGTGCGGCGCACGTTCTCGCACGACCCGGGCGTGGTGGACGCGGTGTGCCGCGCGCTGGCGCTGTCCCGCGAGGCGATCACCGCGGGCCTGTACGTCGGCCCGTACGCGCGCCACCGGGTGCGGGCGCTCGGCCTGGAGCCGCCACCCATGATGTGGATCTTCGAGTGGGACGTCCCGACCGGCGACAGCGCCACGTGGGGCACGGTCTACGCGGTGGGGCGCGACCGGGTGGACGAGGCGGTCGCGGAGGGCGCGGCGGCGACCGGCACCGCCCGCCGGATGCGCGAGCTGGTCGCCGGGACCGACCCGGCTGGGTGGCGCGACCCGGCGCTGCGGGAGCGGTTCGTCGCCGCCCTGGACCACCAGGTCGACCTGTTCGGGGTGCTCGCCGCCTACCGGACCTCGGCGCTGCGGCACGTCCAGTGGCTCGACACCGGCGACGGGGGCGCGCGGGACGCGGCGCGGGCGGCGGCGGTGGAGTACCGGGCGCTGCGGGCGGAGCACCTGCGGCGGTACGGGGACGACCTGGCGCTGCCCGCCTACAACCTCACCGCGGCCGACCTCGGCCTGGCGCGGGCGGAGCGCGACGAGGCGATGGCGTGGGCGGCGCGGGGCGCGCTGCTGGGGCTGGGGCTGCTGTTCGCCCTCGGGTGGCGCAGGCCGTGGGCGCGGGCGCTGACCCGGCCGTGGCGGCCGGGCGGGTCGCCGTCGCGCGTCGACCGGGTGCTGGTGTGGGCGGTGCCGGCGGTCGCGGTCGTGCTGGGCCGCGCGGTGCTCACGTGGTTCGCCGCGCCCGCGCACCTCGTGCCGGCGCTGGGCGCGTGGGCGCTGTTCGCCGCGGTGCTGTGGCTGACCACCCGGCGGGCGCCCGGGGTCGCGGCGGCGGTCGGCGCGGCGGTCGGCGCGGTGGCGCTGCTGCGCTCGGTGCTGCTGCTGGGCGTGCTGGCGGTGCGCGGGCCGGGGCTCTACTGGTTCTCGTTCTGGACCGACCCGACCGCGCGGGCGGTGTACGCGACGGCGGCGGTCGCCGCGTTCCTGGGCACCTTCGCGGCGGCGTACGCGGCGCTGCGCGGCGGCTTGGGCCGCGCGGGCGCGGCGGGGCGCGTGCTGATGGCGGCCGGCGCGCCGGTGGCGGTGCTGGGCGGCTGGTGGCCGTGCTGGGCCTGGAACGCGCCCTGACCGCGTGGAACGACCAGCTGGCGCTGCTGCCGTGGGGCCTGTCGCGCATCCTCGGCATCACCGCGCACCTGGAGATCCCGACCGGCCTGCCGGTGGTGGCGCTGGCGGCGGGCGGCGCGGCCGTGCTGGTGGGGGTGTCGCTCGTCCTGGGGCAGCGGCACTGGGCCGGCGGTCGCAACGGGGGTGGGCCTTCCGGGGCCGAAGTCCGCAGCCAATGTGAATAGTTTACGCGTTAGTACCTGTGGTGAGGTATTCACCCACAAGATCACCTGTTACGCATGGTGGTGTCCGCTCTCCCCCCGAACTCCCCGGAGACGAGATCCATGCGCGCACCACGGGCCCTGTTCCCCGTACTGGCGGCGCTGATCGCCACCGCGGTCCTCGCCGCACCGGCGCAGGCCGCGCCCCTGGCGGGCAAGTACGTCGCCATCGGCGACTCGTACACCACCGCCCCCGGCACCCGCACCTACGACGACCCCAACGACGCCTGCCGCCGCGGGCCGCTGACCTACCCCCGCCTGTGGGCGGCGGCGCACCCGTCGGTGGCGTTCGTGGAGGCCGCCTGCTCCGGCGCCAAGACCGCCGACGTGATCACGGACCAGATCCCGCTGCTCACGGCGGACACCACCCTGGTCACCATCCAGGTCGGCGGCAACGACGTCGGCTTCGTCGACGTGCTGACCAACTGCATCCTCACCATCGACGACCGCGACTGCGTCAACGGCGTGGAGCTGGCCAAGCAGGCGGCCAACGCCTACCTCTCCCCCGCCCTCGTCCAGGTGTACGCGGCGGTGCGGGCCAAGGCCCCGTCGGCGCGGGTCATCGTGGTCGGCTACCCGCGGATCTACACGATCCGGGGCACCTGCGGCCTCTTCGGGCTCAGCGACACCGAGCGCAACGCGCTGAACTCGGCCGCCGACACGCTGGCCGCGGTCATGGCGCAGCGCGCGGCGGAAGCGGGCTTCACGTTCCTCGACGCCCGGCCGGTGTTCGACCCGCACACGCTGTGCTCCAGCGGGACGAAGTGGCTGACCAGCCTGGAGTGGGACAAGATCAACGAGTCCTACCACCCGAACGCGGCGGGTCACCGCGACGGCTACTACGCCCGGCTCAACGCGCTCACCGCGGGCGTGG
>NZ_JBPKJK010000143.1:0-22367 GCF_051756985.1 Saccharothrix sabaoui | reverse complement strand
GCGGCGGTGGCCGTGAGGCCGTCAGAGGAGCTCGCCGACCTGGAACGCCAGGTCCAGCGACTGGCTCCGGTTGAGCCTCGGGTCGCAGCCGGTCTCGTAGCGGCTGTGCAGGTCGTCGAGCAGGACGCTCGCGCCGCCGCCCACGCACTCGGTCACGTCCTCGCCGGTCAGCTCGACGTGGACGCCGCCGGGGTGCAGGCCCGTCGCCCGCAGGACCTGGAAGAAGCCCTTGACCTCGTCGAGGATGTCGGAGAACAGCCGCGTCTTGTGGCCGCTGGGGGCGACGAAGGTGTTGCCGTGCATGGGGTCGCAGATCCAGGCCGCCTTCGAGCCGACCGAGCGCGCGGCCTCGGCGAGGGCCGGCAGGCGGTCGCGGACCTGGCGAGCGCCCATCCGCGTGATGAACGTCAGCCTGCCGGGCCGCCGCTCGGGGTCGAGCACCTCGACGTACGCGCGCACCTCGTCCGGCGTGGCGGTGGGGCCGAGCTTGAGGCCGACGGGGTTCGCGATGGTGGAGAAGTACTCGATGTGCGCGCCGTCCAGGGCCCGGGTGCGCTCCCCGATCCACAGCAGGTGGCCGCTGGTGGCGTAGGTGCGGCCGGTGGCCGGGTCGAGCCGGGTCAGCGCGTCCTCGTAGTCCAGCAGCAGTCCCTCGTGGCCGGCGAACACCTCGGTCTCGCGCAGCTCCTCCGTCGAGACGCCGCAGGCGCGCATGAACGCGACCGCGTGGTCGATCCGGTGCGCCAGCTCCTCGTACTGCGCGCCGGCCGGCGAGTCGGCCACGAAGTCGCGGTTCCAGCGGTGCAGCTGGTCCAGTCCCGCGTAGCCGTTGTGGGCGTAGGTGCGCACCGCGTCCAGGGTGGCGCGCGACGCCTCGTACGCCCGCCACAGCCGCTCGGGGTCCGGTACCCGCACAGCGGCGTCGAAGGCCGCGCCGTTCACCGCGTCGCCCCGGTAGGCGGGCAGCGCGACGTCGCCGACGGTCTCGGTGGTGCTGGAGCGGGGCTTGGCGTACTGCCCGGCCCAGCGGCCGATCTTCACCACGGGCTTGGCGCTCGCGTAGGTGAAGACGACGGCCATCTGCAACAGGGTCTTGAGCTTGGCCCGGATCGACGCGTGGTCGCCCGCCGCGCCGAACATCTCCGCGCAGTCACCGCCCTGGAGCACGATCGCCCGGCCCTCGGCCGCCTCGGCGAGCCGGTGCCGCAGGTCGTCGCACTCGGCGGGTGACACCAGGCCCGGTGCGGTCGCCAACCGGGCGGTCACGTCCGCCAGGGCGGCCGGGTCCGGCCACTCGGGCTGTTGGGCGGCGGGGAGGTCCCGCCACGTGGCAACGGACTCGTCCAACACGTCGGAATTCATCGTCAGCCGTTCCCCAGTAGTGACAGCCAGCAATTGCGCGCCAATTCGTGTAACAGATCAGCACGAGTTCACGGAGACGTGCAACCAAAAAGCGCAGTGGTCTGCCGGTCCGCCGCCGGAGTGGTCTGGCCGCTCGACTTCGGCGACTGGTTCACTGCTCACCTGCCGCACGGGCGGCGATACCCGTTGGTCAATTCCCCGGAGGAGGGACATGCCCCGAACAGCGGTGGTGGAGGTCGTGGTCACGGCCGAGCCGGTCCGGCTGCGGACGTCGGCCGCGGTGCCGTTGCGCGCCGCCCTGTGCGCCCGGTACGGCGACGACGAGGTGTTCCTGCTGGAGGACCTCCACCCGGACGGGGTGGACCGGCGGGCGGGCACGGTGGTGGGCGTCGGCAAGCTCGCCGAGCTGAGCGTCACCGGCAGGCGGGTGCGGGTGCGCGGCGAGGGCCCGGTGGCCGACGCCCTGCGCGAGCACTGCGCCGGGGCGGCACCGGGCGGCGAGGTCGCGGAGCGGTCGGCGGTGTGGGAGCTGCTGCGCGGCGCCACGAACCTGTTCGACGTGCGCACCGACGTGCCCTGGCAGCGGTACGCGTTCGGCTTCCTGACCATGATCGGCTACGACGCGGTCGGCCTGGTCGAGGACCTGCCGCCGCGCGAGGCCGAGCCCTCGGTGCCGGACGTGACGATCGCGCTGTTCCAGCGCACCGTGTGGTTCGGCGACGGCACGGGCGACCCGGTGGTGGTGACCGCCTCGGGTCCGCTGCTGCCGGAGCCGCCCGACGTGGCGGGCGTGCCGCCCGAGGCGGAGCCGGGGGCCCTGCCGGAGGCGCCCGTGCCGCTGTCGGTGACCGACACGGTGGACCGGGAGACGTTCCTGGCCGGTGTGCGCCGCTGCCTGGACCACGTCCGCGTCGGCGATGTCTACCAGATCGTGGTCGGCCACCGGGTGGACGTGCGCACCGGGATGGCGCCGCAGGACGTGTACCGGCGGCTGCGCGACCGCAACCCCTCCCCCTACACCTACCTGGTCACGCTGGGCGGCGTGACGCTGGTGGGCGCGAGCCCCGAGCTGCTGTTCCGGCTCGTGGACGGCCGCCTGCTCATGCGCCCGATCGCGGGCACCGCGCGGCGCGACCCGACCGGGGTGGACGACGAGCGGCGGGTCAAGGAGCTGCTGGCGGACGTCAAGGAGCAGGCCGAGCACGTGATGCTGGTCGACCTGGGGCGCAACGACGTGGGCCGGGTGGTCGACCCCGGCACGCTGCGGGTGGACGAGATGATGGCCGTGGAGGCGTTCTCGCACGTCTTCCACCTGGTCTCGACCGTCTCCGGGCGGATGTCGGCGGGCCGGGACGTGTGGGACGCGGTGTGCGCGACCTTCCCCGCCGGGACCGTGACCGGCGCGCCGAAGGTGCGGGCCATGGAGATCATCGACGACGTCGAGCCGACCCGGCGCGGCGCCTACGCGGGCGCGCTCGGCCTGGTCGACGTGCGCGGCTGGGCGGAGCTGGCGCTGTGCATCCGCACGGTCGTGCACCACGGCGAGGACGGCGGCGCGCACCACTACTCGACGCAGGCCGGCGCGGGTGTGGTGGCGCTGTCGGAGCCGGAGCGCGAGTGGGACGAGACGCTGGCCAAGATGGGCGCCGCCTTCTGGGCGCTCACCGGGGAGGAGCCGCGATGACCGTGCTGGTGGTGGACGCCTACGACAGCTTCGTCCACATCATCGACCAGTACCTGCGCGAACTGGGCGCGGACACCCTCGTGGTCCGCTCCGGCACGCGCACGCCCGACGAGCTGCTGGCCCTGGCACCCGAGGCGGTCGTCCTCGGCCCGGGGCCGGGTCACCCGGCCGCCTCCGGGCACGTCGAGGTGGCGCGGGCCTTCGCCGGCCGGGTGCCGCTGCTGGGCGTGTGCCTGGGGCACCAGGCGCTGGCCCTGGCGTTCGGCGGCTCGGTGCGGCTGGCCGACAACCTCATGCACGGCCGGACCAGCCTCGTCGAGCACGACGGCCAGGGGCTGTTCGCGGGGCTGCCCGACCGGCAGGCGGTCACCCGCTACCACTCCATCGTGGTCGCGGAGCCCCTGCCGGACGACCTGGTCGCCACGGCCCGGTCGACCGACGACGGCTACCTGATGGGCCTGCGGCACCGGGAGCTGCCGGTCGAGGGCGTGCAGTTCCACCCGGAGAGCGTGACCACCGCCGAGGGGATCGCGATGGTGGCGAACTTCCTCCGCACCGCCGTCGAGCGGCCCGCCGCGGTCGGCTGACCCGGACCGTGCCGGGGTGGGCGGTCAGGCGGACGAGACCCGCAGGTCGGCGGACCGCTCGACCGCCCACCCCAGCACGGCGACGGCCGACGCCAGGCGGACCTGGTCCACCGCGCGGTAGCCGAGGACCAGGGCGGGTTCGACGGGCCGCCGGTCGAGCCGGTAGGAGCCGCCGGTGCGGACCACCACCGAGTGCCGGCCCGCGGTCTCGGCCACCCGGGCGTCGTCCACCTCCGGGGGCAGCGCGAGCCAGCTGTGCGACCCGGCGTCGCCGCCGCGCAGCACGGCGCCCGGCAGGTGCTCGCCGACCAGCTCCCGCAGGGCCGACCGGCGGGCGCGCAGGGTGGCCCGCACGTCGCGGACGTGCTGGTCGAGCAGGCCGCGGGAGAGGAAGTCGGCGAACGCGGCCTGGGTGAGCGCGTCCGGGCCGGCCAGCCGCCCGTCGAGGGCGCGGTGGAAGCGCGGGAACAGCGCGGGGGGCACCACCAGCCAACCCAGCCGCAGGCACGGCCCGAACAGGCCCATCGTCGCGCCCGTGTAGAGCACCCGGCCGGGCCGGTCGCGCTGCACGGCGAGCTGCGCCGCGCCGCGCCCCAGCCACAGGTGGCCGTCGGGGTCGTGCTCGATCACCCAGCCGTCCACCGCGTCGGACCACCGGGCCAGCGCGGCGCGGCGGGCCGGTGACAGCACCGAGCCGGTCGGCACCTGCCCGAGCGGCGTGACCAGCACGGCACGGGCGCCGCTGCGGGTCAGCGCGGCCACGTCGACGCCCTCGCGGTCCACCGGCACGGGCGTGACGCGCAGGCCCGCGCCGGCCAGGGTGCCGGCCAGCCGCTGGTCGCCGGGGGTCTCCACGGCGGCGTGCGCGACGCCCAGGTCGCGCAGGGCCGAGGCGGCGAGGGCGACCGCGTCGGTGAACCCGGCGGTGACGATCACCTCGCCGCCCACCACGCCCCGGGCGCGCCCGAGGTAGTCGGCCAGCTCGACCCGCAGCTCGGCCACCCCGGCGGGCGGCCTGCGCAGGTCGCGGCCGCGGGCGGCGGAGTGCACGGCGTTCTGGTACGACATGAGCCAGCGGCGGGCCGGGAACAGGTCCGTGCCGGTGGCGTCGGGCCGCAGGTCGAAGCGGGTGCGCGGGACCGCGACCGGCGCCTCGGCCGGTGCGGCGGGCACGGTCGGCACGTGCACGGCCACCCTGGTGCCCGAGCCCTGCTCGGCGGTGAGGTACCCCTCGGCGATCATCTGCTCGTACGCCTGGACGACCACGCTGCGGGACACCCCGAGGTCGTCCGCGAGGCGCCTGCTCGACGGTAGCCGGCTACCGGGGCGCAGCGTGCCGTCCCGGATGCGCCCGCGGATCGTGTCGCGGATCTGGTGGGTCATCGACTCGGGGGCGGAACGGTCCAGCGGAATCGACAACAATGCCGACATGACTGCTCCAGGTGGTCATCGGCGGGTGCCGTGTGGACTTTGCCGGAAATTCTCGGGAAATGGACTGGCGCCGCCCACCGGAATGGACTTGCCCACCCCGTCCGCGACTGCGAGCCTGCAACCCGTCCGACTGCTGGGGAACAGTTCGCCGATGGAGGCGGAAATGGTTGAGCGGGAAACCGACCGGGCGCGGTGGGCCGCGTTGCTGTCGACCGTGACGGAGGGGCGGGACCTGTCGGCGGACGACGCCGCGTGGGCCATGACCGAGGTGCTGCGCGGTGCGGCGGGCGACGCGCGGCTGGCCGGGTTGCTGGTGGGCCTGCGCGCCAAGGGCGAGACCGTGGTCGAGCTGGACGGCCTCATCACCGGCATGGTGGCCCGCTCGACGCGGGTCGACGTCGGGCGGGCGGTGCTGGACATCGTCGGCACGGGCGGCGACCAGGCGCACACCGTGAACATCTCCACCATGGGCGCGGTCGTCGCGGCGGCCTCCGGCGTGCCGGTGGTCAAGCACGGCAACCGGTCCGCCTCGTCGAAGTGCGGGTCGGCGGACGTGCTGGAGGCGCTCGGCATCGCCATCGGGCTGCCGGCCGCCACCGTGCGCGGCGTGCTGGACGAGGTCGGCATCGCGTTCTGCTTCGCGCCGGTGTTCCACCCGGCCATGCGGCACGCCGCGCCGGTGCGGCGCGAGCTGGGCGTGCCGACCGCGTTCAACCTGCTGGGTCCGCTGACCAACCCGGCCTCGCCCGCCGCGCTGGCCGTGGGCGTGGCGCACACCCGGACCGCGCCGCTGGTCGCGGGCGTGCTGGCGCGGCGCGGCGTGTCGGCGCTGGTGTTCCGGGGCGACGACGGGCTGGACGAGCTGAGCGTCGGCACCACCTCGCGGGTCTGGACCGTGCTCGGCGGCGAGGTGCGGGACGAGGTGTTCGACCCGCGCGACGTCGGTGTGCCGTTCGCCGGGGCGGACGCGCTGCGCGGCGGCGACCCGGCGCACAACGCCGACGTCGCGCGGCGGGTGTTCGCCGGCGAGCGCGGCCCGGTCCGCGACGCGGTGCTGCTGTCGGCCGCCGCCGGCCTGGCCGCCGCCGAGGCGGTGGACGCGCCCCTGGTGGAGCGCATCGCCTCGGGCGTGCGGCGGGCGGCGGTCGCGATCGACGAGGGGCACGCCGCCGCGCTGGCGGAGCGGTGGTCGGCGGTCACCGCCAAGCTGCGCGCCGAACTGCGCTGACGCGGTGCCGCGCCGGGTCCGGTCCGCACGACGCGGACCGGACCCACCGAACCCGGCGGACCCGCGAGCCGGTCCACGAAGGACAGACCCGCGCGGCCCCGGGTCGGGCGGGTCTGCCGCGCGACCCGGGCCGGGCTGGCCGGACTGGCCGGACACCGGGACACGGCTAGCCGTCCCCCCGCACGCCGCGGGCCAGTTCGGCGGCGAAGCGGGCCACCGCCGCCACGCCCTCGGCCGCGTTGCGGGCCTCCGCCAGGCGCCGCACGAAGGCCGCGCCCACGATCACCCCGTCCGCCGCCTGGCCGATGGCCGCCGCCTGCTCTGCGGTCGACACCCCGAGGCCCACGCAGACCGGCAGGTCGGCGCGCACCTCGCGGACCCGCGAGACCAGGCCGTGCGCCACGTCCGTCAGCGCGCCGCCGGTACCGGTCACGCCCATCAGCGCCGCCGCGTAGACGAAACCGGTGGACGCCCGCGCGGTCAGCGCCAGGCGCTCCGGCGACGACGACGGCGCCACCAGGTGCACGCGGCGCAGGCCGCGGCGGTCCGACTCGGCGGTCCAGCCGGTGTCGTCGGCCTCCTCGGGGATGAGGTCGGGCGTGATCAGGCCGCTGCCGCCGACCTCCGCCAGCCGCCGGGCGAAGCGCTCGACGCCGTACCGCTCCACCGGGTTCCAGTACGTCATCACGAGCACGGGCACCCCGGCGGCGGCGATCTCGGCCACCGACTCCAGCACGGTCTCCGTGGTCGCACCGCCGGCCAGCGCGGCCGTGGCGGCTCGCTGGATCACCGGGCCGTCCATCACCGGGTCGCTGTACGGCAGCCCCAGCTCGACCACGTCCACACCGGACCCGGCCATCGCCAGCGCGGCGTCCACGGCGGCGCGGGCCGTCGGGAACCCGGCGGGCAGGTAGCCGATCAGGGCCGCCCTCCCCTCCTCGCGGGCGGTGCGCAGCGCGCCGTCGAGCCTGTCGCCGGCGCTCACCTGTGCGGTCGTCACGAGCCGTCGCCCCCCAGTCCGAAGTACTCCGCGGCCGTGGCCATGTCCTTGTCGCCCCGGCCGGACAGGCACACCAGCACCACCGGCGGCCGGCCCAGGCGGGCGGTCAGCTCGTCCACGAGGGCGAGCGCGCCCGCCACCGCGTGCGCCGACTCGATCGCCGGGATGATCCCCTCGGTCCGGCTGAGCCGGCGCATGGCGTCCATCGCCGCGTCGTCGGTCACCGGCCGGTAGGTCACCCGGCCCTGGTCGTGCAGCAGCGCGTGCTCGGGCCCGACGCCCGGGTAGTCCAGGCCGGCGGAGATCGAGTGGCTCTCCTCGGTCTGCCCGAACTCGTCCTGGAGCAGGTAGGTCCGCGCGCCGTGCAGCACGCCGACCGCGCCGCCGGTGATCGAGGCGGCGTGCGCGCCGGGGCCCGTGCCGCCCGCCTCCATGCCCCAGAGGGTCACCTCCGGGTCGTCCAGGAACGGGTGGAACACGCCGATGGCGTTGGACCCGCCGCCGACGCACGCCACGACCGCGTCCGGCAGCGCGCCGAGCTGGGCGAGCACCTGGCGGCGGGCCTCCACACCGATGACGCGGTGGAAGTCGCGCACCATGGCGGGGAACGGGTGCGGCCCGGCTGCCGTGCCCAGCAGGTAGTGCGTGTCGTGGGCGTTGGTCACCCAGTCGCGCAGGGCCTCGTTGATGGCGTCCTTGAGGGTGCGGCTGCCCGCCTCCACCGGCACGACGGTCGCGCCGAGCATGGTCATCCGGGCCACGTTGAGCGCCTGCCGACGGGTGTCCTCGGCGCCCATGTAGACGACGCACTCCAGGTCGAGCAGCGCCGCGGCGGTGGCCGTGGCCACGCCGTGCTGGCCCGCACCGGTCTCCGCGATGACCCGCGCCTTGCCCATCCGCCGGGCCAGCAGCGCCTGCCCCAGCACGTTGTTGATCTTGTGCGAGCCGGTGTGGTTGAGGTCCTCCCGCTTGAGCAGCAGCCGCGCGCCGACCTCGGCCGACAGCCGCCCGGCCTCGGTGAGCAGGCTCGGCCGCCCCGCGTAGCGCACCAGCAGCGCGCCGTACTCCGCCAGGAACGACGGGTCGGTGCGCGCCTCGTCGTAGGCCGCGGTCAGCTCGGCCAGCGACGCCATCAGCGCCTCCGGCATGAACCGCCCGCCGAAGCGGCCGAACCGCCCCTGCTCGTCGGGGGTCCGCGACGCGGGCACGGCGAACGCCGCCGCCACCACGTCCCGGTAACCCCGCTCGACCGCCCCGACGTCCAGCACGTCGTCCACCCGCCCGTCGATCCGCCCGTCGATCCGCTCGCCGATCACGCCGGTTCCCCTTCCCCGGTCCGGAGCCCGGCCGCCGACAGTTCGGCCACCGCCGCCGCGGGTCGGCCGCCGACCACCAGCGCCGACCCCACCAGCACCGCGTCGGCGCCCGCCGCCGCGTACGCGCGCACGTCCTCGGGACCGCGCACACCGGACTCCGCCACCGCCACCACGCCCGGCGGGATGCCGGGGCCAGGCGGGCGAACGTGCCCCGGTCGACCTCCAGCGTGGTCAGGTCGCGGGAGTTGACCCCGATGACCCGCGCGCCCGCGTCGACCGCGCGCCGCAGCTCCGCTTCCGCGTGCACCTCGACCAGCGCGGCCAGCCCGTGCCGCTCGGCCTCGCCCAGCAGGAACTCCAGTTCCGGCTGCGCCAGCGCGGCCACGATCAGCAGCACCAGGTCCGCGCCGTGCGCCGCGGACTCCACGACCTGGTAGGCGTCGACCACGAAGTCCTTGCGCAGCACCGGCACGTCCACCCGGGCGCGCACCGCGTCGAGGTCGGCCAGGCTGCCCCGGAAGTGGTCGGGCTCGGTGAGCACGCTCACCGCCGCCGCCCCGCCCCCGGCGTAGGCCGCGGCCAGCGCGGCGGGGTCGCCGATGTCCGAGAGCACGCCGACGGCGGGGCTGCGCCGCTTGACCTCCGCGATGACCCGCACGCCGCCGCGACCGCGCAGCGCGTCCTCCACCCGCCGGGGGTCGCGCGCGGCACGGCCCTCGGCGACCGCGCGCAGCCGCGCCTCGGGCACCTCCTCGCGCCGCTCCCGCAGCCGGACCCGGACGTCGGCCAGGATGCCGTCGAGCACGCTCACCGGCCACCCGCCGGTTCCACCGACATGCGGTGGCGGAACACGTCGCCGCCGTCCCACTCGGCCTTGACCCGCCGGAGCTTCGCGTAGCCCTCGCGGTAGTACAGCCACTGCCACGGCACGCCGCTGGTGTTCCACGCGGGGTCGAGCAGGTCCGCGTCCGGGTAGTTCACGTACGCGCCCCCCGTGTCCCCGCGCACCGCGGGAACGCCCCCGGTCTCGGCGTAGACGTCCCGGTAGAGCCGCCGCTGGAAGTCCACGTGCAGGTCGTCCTGCGCCGGGTCCACCCACTCGCTGACGTAGAGCAGCGTGAGCGAGCAGTCGCGGTGCGGTGACGCCGTCTCGTTCGCGGCGACCGCGTTCACCTGGCCGCCGTAGGGCGCGATCAGCACGCCGCTGCCGGGGTGGGCGTAGTCCTCGCGGGTGAGGTTGCGGAAGAGCGCCGCCGCCGCGCGCTCGCTCAGCGCGCCGCGGTGCATGGCCGACTTGCCCTTGATGCGCTTGCCGGTGGGCCGGTCCGCGAAGCCCGCCCACTGGGTGCTCATCAGCCACGGCAGCCGACGGCGCTCGGTGGTCTGCCCCGGCACGCCCACGCCGTCGTCCACCGCCGCCAGGAACCGGTCCAGCAGCGCGTCCGCGTTGCCGGTGCCCGCGTCGACCTGCACGTTGAGCGCGACCGCGCCGCCGGAGGCGTGGAACGCCGCCAGGTGGGCGTACAGGCCGGCCTCGGGGGCGCCCGGCGCGTTGGTGGCGGCGAACCAGGCGCTGTAGTTGCGCACCAGTCGCACGAACGCGCGCTCGTCGAGCCGCGCCCACGGCCAGACGACGGTCGCCACCAGCACCTCCGCGGGCGGGCTGGGCAGCAGCCGGGACGGCTCCCAGCCGCGCGGGCGGGGGCTGCGGAACCAGTACTTGGTGACGACGCCGAAGTTGCCGCCGCCACCGCCGGTGTGCGCCCACCACAGGTCGCGGTGGGGGTCGCCCGGGTCGCGGGTCGCCACCACGCGCCGCGCGCCGCCGCGGGTCGCCACGACCACCTCCACCGCGTGCAGGTGGTCGACGACGAGCCCGAACCTGCGGTTGAGCGGGCCGTAGCCGCCGCCGGCGACGTGCCCGCCCAGGCCGACCGTCGGGCACGAGCCGCCGGGCACGGTCACGCCCCAGCCCTTGAACAGCTCCGCGTAGACGTCGCCGAGCCGGGCGCCCGCGCCGACCGCGAAGGCGCGCGCGGCGGGGTCGTGCTCGACGGTGTCCAGCGCGGACAGGTCGACCAGGGTGCCGATCTCGCCGTTGGCGGAGAAGTCCTCGAAGCAGTGCCCGCCGCTGCGGACCGCGATCCGGGTCCTGCCGCGCACCGCGGCGGCGACCGCGTCGACCACGTCGTCGGTGGAGCGGGCCACCCACACCTCGGCGGGGTTGCCGACCCACCGCTGGTTGACCCCGCGCACCAGGTCGGCGTACTGCGGCGCGTCCCGGCCGACCCGCGGCCCCGAGGGGGTGCGGGCGGCGGCGGTGCCGGGGAGGGCGATCCCGCCGGCGGCCAGGGCGGCGCCGGTCGCGGCACCGCCCAGCAGCAGGCGGCGGCGTGTCGTCGTCATCGTGCCTCCGTGGTGGGGCTCGGGTGTTCGGGGGTGGTGGCGGAGCGCAGCGCGGCGAGGTAGTCGCCGGCGGTGCGGTAGTCCTCCAGCCGCACGCGGCCGTCGACGACGACCGTGGGCACGACGGGGACCTCGGCGCGGGTGGCCGCGATCCGGGCCCGCACGGCGGCGGTGTCCCGGTCGTCGGCGACCAGCTCGGCGGCCCGGCCGGCGGGCACGCCCGCGCCGGTCGCCGCCGCGGTGAGCACGGCGGGGTCGGTGATCACGCCGCCGTGGACGAACCACTGGGCGTAGAGGGCCTCCTCCACGTCCGCGCGCACGCGGCCGCCGAACTCGCGGTCCACCTGCCGCAGCAGCCGGTGCCCGGCCAGGGTGTTCACCGCGAGGGCGCGGTCGTTGCGGAACTCCACGCCGAGCGCCGCGCCGGCCCTCGTGACGTGGTCGCTCATCCGGCGCGCCTTCTCGACGCCGTACTTGCGGCCCAGGAACTCCAGCACCGGCACCGGTTCGGCCGGTTCCTCGCCGTCGATCTGGTAGGGGTGCGAGACGACCTCGACCCCGGCGTCGCCGTGCTCGGCGAGCGCGGCGCGCAGGTTGCGGTTGCCCAGGTAGCACCAGGGGCAGGACAGGTCCGAGTAGACGTCGACGCGCACGCTCACAGCCCTCCCCCGGCCGCCGCGACCGGCGCGCGCCCGCTGTTGACGGTCTCGGTGTCGAACGCGCCCAGCGCCGCGTAGGAGGCGGAGATCCGGGCCAGCTCGTCCGCCGGGATGACGTCCTCGACGCGCTCGAAGCCGTCCGGGGCCCGCTCGTCCGCGAGGTCGATGACGACCTCCGGGCCCCGCTCGCGGTTGGCCTCCTGGAGCCGGGTGGTCAGCGGCCGGCGCGCCTGCTCGTAGGCGACCAGCCCCTCGGCCGGGTCGTCGTGCCCCGCCAGGTGGTCCGCGAGCACCCGTCCGTCCACGATGGACTGGGTGGCGCCGTTGGACCCCATCGGGTTCATCGCGTGCGCCGCGTCGCCGAGCAGGGTGACCCGGCCCGAGGTCCACCGCGGCAGCGGGTCCCGGTCGACCATCGGGTACTCCAGCGCCTGCTCCGCCGAGCGGACCAGGGCCGGCACGTCGAGCCAGTCGAAGACCAGGTCCTCGAAGTGGCCGAGGAACCGGTCGGGCTCGACCGGCCGGTTCCAGTCGGCCCGGTCGGGCGCCGCGCCCCCGCCCACGTGCCGCGCCACGGCCCAGTTCATCAGCACCGGCTCGTCGCGCCCGGTGGGCGTGGACATCGGGTACACCACGACGCGCCGGGCGCGGTCGCCCGCGATGACCATCGTGTTGCCGTCGAGGAACGGGCGGGCCCACGCGCTGCCGCGCCAGACCAGCAGGCCGTTCCAGCGCGGCCCCGTGCCGCCGGGGTGCAGCGCCTCGCGCACGGCGGACTGGATGCCGTCCGCGCCCACCAGCACGTCCGCGACCTCGTGCGTGGTCGTGCCGTCGGCGTGCCGGACCTCCGCGGAGACCCGGCCGTCGGGCAGGTGCGCGAACCCGGCGACCCGCGCGTCGGGCACGACCGCGCCCGCGCCGAGCCGCTCGCGCACCGCGGCCAGCAGCACGCCCTGGAGCCGGCCGCGGTGGACGGACAGCTGCGGCCACCGGTACCCGGCGGCCCGGCCGCGCGGCTCGCGGAAGATCAGGCTGCCGAAGCGGTTGTGGTACGACAGGGTGCCGGTGGCGACGGAGACCTCGGCCAGCCTGTCCAGGACGCCCAGCCCGTCCAGCTCGCGCACGGCGTTGGGCAGGATGTTGAGCCCGACGCCGATGGGCCTGATCTCCGGCACGGCCTCCAGCAGGAGCACGTCGGTGATCCCGGCGGCGTGCAGGGAGAGGGCGGCGGTCAGGCCGCCGATGCCCGCGCCCGCGATGACGACCTTCACGCCTTGGCCACCACCCGCGCGGCGCCCGACGACGCGAGGGTCTTCGTCATCTGCGCGTTCTGCCGGGTCAGGTCGACGATCTCGCGCAGCAGCTCGACGCTCGCGCCGCCGCTGCCCAGCGGGTACAGCCGCAGGTCCTCCTGGTACGCCTGGCGCGCGATGCCCAGGTGGCGGCCCCGGAACACGATGATCGTGCGCAGCACCCCGGCCATCGCCGACGCCGCGGCGCGCAGCGTCGGCATGGCGCGGTCGGCGGCCTCCAGGTCGTCGCCGTAGGCGTCGAGCAGCCTGGTCACCAGGGAGGTCGAGCCCACCCAGTCGTCGTGCAGCCCGCGCCAGCGCGGCAGGCTGTAGGGCACCGAGTGGTGCAGGAAGTCCAGGTAGTCCCGGTCACCGCGGTCGGAGGCCCACACCGCCTCGTCCACCAGCCACAGCGGCACCTGCGCCGCGGCCGGGCCCAGGTAGACCCGCCCCGCCACGGTGATCTCCTCGAAGTACGGCCGCAGCACCCGCGCGAAGAAGCGGGGGCCGACGTCGCGCACCACCAGGTCGATGGAGTCGACCATCGGCAGCATCTCGCGGTTGAGCGCGTCCGCCAGCACGGCGAACTTCGGGTCCGCCGGCTCCACGTCGCGCAGCAGGTGGCACAGCTCCAGGCCGGCGCGCAGGTGCGGGAACACCATGCGCACCGAGTTCTGGAGCTGGTGCTCCTGCTCGTCGGGGGTGTACCGGCGGCGGCGGTGGTCCGTCGGGTTCCACGTGCAGTAGTGGTGCACGACGTCGCGCGGGATCATGCCGGTGCGCTCGCCCAGCTCCAGCAGGACCGGGGTGGCCTCGGGCACGTGGTCGAGCGGCTCCTGGCCGTGCCGCTTGATCGAGCCGAGGAGCATGCCGATGTCGCGCACGGCCGCCAGGCAGTCCTCCATGTCGAAGGCGGCCGTCGTGGCGGCGTCGGGCACCAGGTCGCGGAGCGCGCCGACCAGGGCGCCGAGGTCGGCGGCGTCGTTCATCTCGGGCAGGCGCGCCAGCACGGCGTCGGCGCCCAGGGGGTCGATCTCGCGGACCCGTTCGATCTGGACGTCGTTGCCGTGCAGCATCACGGGGTTGTCGAACACGCGTCAGCTCCAGTTGTCTTCGGCTTCGGACACCGCGCGGCGATGTCGTGGGAGTGCTCGGGGAGCGGGGACGTGCGGCGCCGGCTAGCGGCGCGCGGGAGCCCCGGTGAGGACCACGTGGACGTTGGTGGACGACGCGCTCTGCCCGTTGACGGCCACCGTCGCCCGACCGCCCACCTCGGGCAGTTCGACCGTTCGCGTCGGCACCACCAGCGGGACCAGGTCCCAGTCGACGTCCGGGTGACGTCGCCGGTGGTGCAGGCTGGCGGGCACCGCGCCGTGCTCCAGGCACAGCACGGCCTTGACCAGCCCCGCGAGGCCGGCCGCGGCCTCGGCGTGGCCGATGTTGGACTTCAGGGAGCCGACCAGGCACGGCCTCCCCGCCCGACGCGCGGTCCCCAGCACCGCGGTGAGGGCGGAGAGCTCCGCGCGGTCGATCCTCGTGCCCGTGCCGTGGGCCTCCACGTAGGTGACCACGGCCGGGTCGACGCCCGCGTCGGCGTAGGCCCAGCGCATCGCCTGGGCCTGTCCTTCGGCGGACGGGTGCAGCAGTGACGGTTTGGCCCGGCCGTCGTTGCCCACGGCGCTGCCCTTGACGACGGCGCGGACCCGGTCGCCGTCGGCCAGGGCCGCCGCCAGTGGCTTGAGCACGACCGCCGCGGCGCCGTCCGCCCGGACGAAGCCGTCGGCGTCCGCGTCGCCGAACCGGCAGCGGCCACCGGGTGACAGCGCCCCCGCGCGGTCCAGCAGCGCCCCGGGTTGCGGGCCGAGCAGCAGGTTGACCCCCGCGGCGATGGCGAGGTCGGCCTCGCCGTGGCGCAGGGCGCGCACGGCGAGGTGGAGCGCGACGAGCGAGGACGCCTGCGCGGCGTCCACGGTGACGCTCGGACCGCGCAGGTCGAACACGTGGCTGAGCCGGCCCGCGGTGAGGCCGCGGTGGTAGGCGCCGGCGAAGTCGCGGAGGTCGAGGTCGTCGCGCCCGCGCAGCCCGTCCCAGTGGTCCGCGCCGGACTGCCCGGCGTAGACCGCGGTGCGCGAACCCGCCACCCCGGCCGGGTCGGGTACCGCGTCGGCGAGGGCGGCGCGGACCGCGGTCAGCAGCAGGCGCTGCTGCGGGTCCATCCGCTCGGCCTCACCGGCGTCCAGGTCGAACGCGCGCGGGTCGAAGTCGGTGGTCCAGCGCGCGGGGTCGACGTGCCCCGCGCTGTGCATGGCGGTGCCGGGCCGCGCGGGCCCGACGGTGTCCCTCGCGTCGAGCAGGAGTCGCCACAGCTCCTCCGGGCCCGACGCGCCGGGTAACTCACAACTCATGCCGATCACGGCGACGTCGTCGCCGGTGTCCCCCGTCACGGCAATCCCCCAGTGGATGTGCGGTTTCCCCGGACGCACCGGCCCACGGCGCTGTGGGCCGGTGCGATCTCGCTGTCGTCAGGAGCGGACGCCGGCCCAGACGTCCCACGGCTGTGCGGCGGCCCACGCGGTGATGCCGGGGAAGCTCACGCCCAGCACGCGCTCCACCTCCGCGTGGTCCGGCGCGAACAGCTCCGGCTCGTGGCCGAGCGCGGCCCAGTGGTAGATGCCGGCGACACCGGCCGCCGCGTCCGGGCCGATGACCTGCGCCAGGCCGGTCTCGAACTGCGGGACCTCCAGCGGCAGGTAGGTGACCTCGCGCTCCAGCGCCGTGCCGAACGCCCGCGCGAGCTCGGGGCCGGTGACCGCGGCGGGACCGCCGAGCGGGACCACCGCGCCCTCGATGTCCGGCACCCGCAGCGCGGCGCCGGTGGCGACCGCCAGGTCGGCGTGCGAGACCCAGGCGACCTTGCGGTCGACGGCCAGCGGGTAGGCCAGCACGCCGTCGTTCACCAGGGCCGGGCCGTTCCACGGGCTGAACAGGTTGTCGAGGTACACCGGCGGGCGCACCACCACCAGCGGCAGCCCGCTGCCGTTCAGCACCTCCTCGGCGGCCCGGCGGGTCTCGTAGGACGCGTACCCGGTCTTCTCCGCGGGCAGCGGCGTGTTGGTGTTGAACACGAGCCGCCGCACGCCGGCCGCGCGGGCGGCGTCCACCACGTTGGTCGCGTAGGTGACGACCAGCTCGGTGTCGTACACCAGCGGCAGCACGACCGAGGCGTGCGTGACGCCCTCGAACGCGGCCCTCACCGCCGCGGCGTCCGCCAGGTCGCCGAACGCGGTGGGCAGCTCGGGCGCGCCGGGGGCGGGGGTGCCGCCCTCCTTGGCGAAGCCGCGCACGTCGAGGCCCTCGGACAGCAGGTGACGAGCCACCGCGCCACCCTGGAAGCCCTGCGAACCGATCACCAGGTACCGGTGTTCGTCTGACATCAGTGGTCCTTCCTCATCGTCGCGCCCCCGGTGGGGGCGTGATGTCCCGGGCTGTCGCCCGGAGGTCAACCGGCCTGGTTCGACGCCGTGCGCGGCGGTGCGGGCGCCCCGGCGGGTTCCGCGCGGCCGGGCCGCACGGTGAGCGCGTAGAGCGCGGACAGCGCGGCCACGCCGGCGGAGATCAGGAAGGCCGTGCCGAACCCGTCGGTCAGGGAGACGGGGTCGGACAGGTCGCCGCCCTCGCCCGTGTGGGCCGCGGCGACGCCCGCGAGCACCGCGAGGCCGATCACCGAGCCGAACTGCTGGCTGGTGTTGATCAGGCCGGACGCGAGCCCCAGCTCGTCCGGTCCGGCGTCGCTGGTGGCCGCGACGTTGGTGGTGATCGCCACCAGGGGCAGGCCCACGCCGAGGACCAGGCTCGGGAACAGCACGTCGCCGACGAAGGAGCCGTCGGGGGTCAGCCGCGACAGCCACGCCATGCCCACGGCCACCAGCACGAACCCGGTGACCATCACCACGCGCAGCCCGAACCGGCCGATCACCCGCGACGCGTTGCCCGCCACCGCGATCACCACCAGCGACAGCGGCAGCAGGCCGAGCCCGCCCAGCACCGGCGTGTAGTGCAGCACCGCCTGGAGGTACATGCTGACCAGGAAGAACATCGGGAACAGCACGAACTGGCCGAGGCCGGAGAGCAGGTTGGCCGCGCGCAGCGTGCGCCGGCGCACCACGGCCGGCGGCACCAGCGGCACCCGGACCTTGGTCTGGAGCACGGCGAACACCGCGAGCAGCACCAGGCCGACCGCGCCGGTCACCAGCGTGGACGGCGCCGTCCAGCCCGCGACACCGGTGTTCACCAGCGCGTAGGCGAGCAGGGCCAGTCCCACGGTGACGGTCAGCGCGCCGGCGACGTCGAAGCCGCCGCGGTCCTCGCGCCGCGGCCGGTTCGCGGACAGCACGCGCAGCGCCAGCGCCGCCAGCGCCAGGCCCGCGACCACGTTGAGCGCGAAGGTGGACCGCCAGCCCAGCCAGCTCGTCAGCACGCCGCCGAGCACCGTGCCCGCCGCGCCGCCGGCGCCCGCCATGGCGGCGAACACCCCCAGCGCGCGGTGGCGCGGAGCGCCCTCCGGGAACAGCGACAGCAGCAGCGCGAACGCCGCCGCCGCCGCGATCGCCGCGCCGACGCCCTGCGCCGCGCGGGCGGCGATGAGCAGCCCCGCCGAGCCGGCCAGCGCACCCGCGACCGAGCCCGCCACCAGCACGCCGAGGCCGATGACGAACAGCCCGCGCCGCTCCAGCAGGTCGGCGGCGCGCCCGCTGAGCATCAGCAGCCCGCCGAAGGCCACCAGGTACGCGTTGGCGACCCAGGACAGCGTGGCCGCGGACAGGCCCAGTTCGACGCCGATGGAGGGCACGGCGACGTTGATGATCGCCGTGTCGAGGATGAGCAGGAACTGCGTGCCGGCCAGGAGGGCCAGGGCACGGTTCGAGGCTGCCTGCACCGTACTTCCTTTCCTGCTGCTGCTACCGCGTCACCCGGACTGCCGGGCGGCGGGGACGTCGTCGAGCGAGTAGCCCCGGAGGCAGGTCTCGACCAGCTGCTCCATCAGCTCCGGCTTGCTGTCGCGCACGATCATCGGGAAGTAGACGTGCGGCGCGCCGTGGTAGAAGCGCTCGTACTGCTCGTGCCTGCTGGCGAACTCCGAGCCCAGGGCGTCCCAGGCGAGCTTCAACAGCTTCACCCGCTGCTCGGCCGGGTGCCCCGGGGAGCGGACGTACTTGCTGACCAGGCCGCCCAGCTCGGGGTGGCGCAGGTCGTAGCCGGACGCCGGGAGCTGGATGAGGCCGCCGCCCGCGAGCAGCTTCAGCTCCTGGATCATCTTCGGGTAGAGGTCGCCCGCCATGGCGCGGTGCGCGGAGGCGATCTCGCCGTTGATCCGCACGCCCTCGCCGTTCGGCACCGGCTCGTACGCCGCCTCCGCCGCCAGCACCATCGACTTGGCGACGGTCACCCAGCTGAGGATCTTGCCGATCTGGTTGCGCACCGGCGGCAGGTCGTAGGTGTTGTTCGCCTTGGCGATCAGCACCGCGAGGCCGCCGTAGAACTCCATCTTGGTCCAGAACCGGGTGGCCGCCTGGTGCACGAAGTTGGTGAACGCCGCCGTGCCCCACCACTGCATGAGCGACGCCTGCACGTCGCGGTACACGAGCACCCGCTCCCAGGGCACGAACACGTCGTCGCACACCAGCAGGGCGTCGTTCTCGTCGAACCGGGAGGACAGCGGGTTGTCGAACACGCTGCGCGCCGCGCCCTCGTAGGAGGTGCGGGAGATGAACTTGAGGCCGGGGGTGTCGATCGGGACGGAGAACGACAGGGCGTAGTCGGCGTCGCCCGGCGCCAGCGGTTCGATGGTGCCGACGATGATCTCGTCGCCGAACACGGCACCGGTGCCGATCATCTTGGCGCCGCGCACCACGATGCCGCCGTCGAGCTCCTTGACGACCCGGACGAAGAGGTCGTCCTCCTCCTGCTCCGAGGCCGGCTTGGTGCGGTCGATCTGCGGGTTGGTGATGGTGAACGCCTGGTACAGGTTGCCCGAGGACATCCGCTGGTAGTACGCGGCCAGGTTCTCGGTGCCGTCGAACGCCTCGGTGGCGAACACGCCCGGCACGGCCTGGAAGCCCGCGATGCCCGCCGCCATGTAGTCGGGCGAGCGGCCCAGGAAGCCGAAGCTGGCCTCCGACCAGGTCTTGAACGCCTTGCGGCGGGCGACCAGGTCCTCGTAGGTCTCCGGGATCTTGTAGGCGCGGTGCACGCGGTGGTCGCCCTCGCCGACGGTCAGCACGTCCCGCGTCCCCGGCTCGTCGGTCAGGTCGTACAGGTGCGCGATCGAGTGCGCGGTGTTCCGGAACGCCACGTGGGTGGTGACGTCCGTGACCAGCTCACCGTCGAGCCAGACCTGCCTGCCGTCGCGCAGGGATTCCAGGTACTGCTTACCGGTACGGGTCATGAGTTCCTACTTCCGGGCAGGTCGATGTGGTCGGGGCGCGGGTCGGGGCGCGGACCGGCGGCGTTCGGGGGACGCGCCGGGCCGCGCGGGAGCACCCGGGCCGGACCCGGGCGGCGGAGCGGGCGTTCGGTCAGGTGGCGAGCAGGGCGGGTTCCCGCTCGCCCAGCAGGCGGGCCCGCCGGATGTCGTACGGGGAGCGCGTGTTGACGCTGCGGCGGTCGAACGCGGCCAGTTCCGCGTAGTCGTCGCAGACCTCGCGCAGTCCCCCCGGCGGGACCAGGGGGTCCGCCGCGAGGTCGAGCACGGCTTCGGGGCCGAGGTTGCGGTTGGCGAGCTGGATGCGGGCCGTCACCGGCCTGCGGTGCCGTTCGTAGGCCGCGAGGGCGGTCCCCGCGTCGGGCTCGGTGGCCAGGCAGTAGGCCAGCGCCCGCGCGTCGACCACGGCCTGGGTGGTCGCGTTGGACCCCATCGGGCGCATGGCGTGCGCGGCGTCGCCGAGCAGCGTGACCCGGCCGGTGGTCCAGCGCGGCAGGGGGTCGCGGTCGAGCATCGGGTACTCGAAGCAGTGCTCGGTGGCCTCGAACAGCTCGACCAGGTCGGTGCCGGCGACGTGCCAGCGGGTGAACAGGTGGGCGAACTTGGCCGCGGTCACGGGCCGGTTCCAGTCGGTGCGGTCCACCGCGTCGGTGTCCTCGAACCGCCGCGAGGCGACCCAGTTGAGCAGCACGTGGCCGTCCTCGCGCGGCGGCGTCACCGCGTACAGGACCACCTTGCGGGCGCCGTCGCCGGCGATGACCATGCTGCCCGCCGGCTTCGGCGGTGGCGCCCACACCATGCCGCGCCAGACCACCACGCCGTTCCACACCGGTTCGGCGTCGTGCCCGGTCACCGCGCGGCGCACCGCGGAGTGCAGCCCGTCCGCGCCGACCAGCACGTCGGCGTCGAGGTGCTCCTCGCGGTCGCCGACCGCGGTGTGCACGCGCACGCCGCCCGGCTCCTGCCGGAGGCCGGTGACCCTGGTCCCGACGCGCAGGGCGTCCTCGCCCAGGCGGGTCCGCACCGCGTCGACCAGGGCGGTCTGGAGGTCGCCGCGGCGCAGGGAGAGCTGCGGCCACCGGCAGCCGGCGGTCCGGCCGCGGGGTTCGCGGAGGACCACCTCACCGCGCGAGTCGTGGTAGCGCACCTCCGTGGTGTGGGCGGCGCGCTCCGCCAGTTCGTGGTAAAGACCCAGCGCGGCGAGTTCGCGCACGGCGTTCGGCAGGAGGTTCACGCCCGCCCCCACCGGCCGCAGGACCGGTGTCACCTCCAGTGCCTCGACCCGGTCGAAGCCGCCGTCGTGCAGGCTGAGCGCCGCGGTCAGTCCCCCGACACCGGCGCCCGCGATCACAACGTGCATGGTCCGAGGTCGGTCCCCCACTGGAACACCGACCGCCCCCTTCCGCGCAGCACAGGACAACTGCGACAAGCATGCGGTGAGGGCCCGAAACAGGCAATTAACAATCAGCTCGGGTGGCTTAACGATCGTCCGGGGATTCGCCCGTCTGGCGGCTGTAGCGCTGTCGATATTCACCGGGAGTGACGCCGTGGTGCTTCCGGAAAGCCAGGTGGAAGCCGACGGTACTCTGGTAACCCACCTTTTCGGGTACTCCGTTCAAGGAGGTGTTCGTCTCCCTGAGGAGGCGCGCGGCTTCGGCCATTCGGCAGGTGGTGAGGTACATCGCCGGGCTCTCCCCCGCCAGCTCGCGGAAACAGGACGTGAACGCGGAGCGTGACATCCCGACCTCGCGGGCGAGCGAATCGACCTTCCACGCCTCGGCGAACCGGGTGTGCATGATCAGCAGGGCCTTGCTGATCTCCGGGTGGCGGTAGGCGGACAGCAGCTTGGGGCGGTTGAGCACCTCGTGCAGCAGCGGCCGGAGCATCAGCACGAACGCCATCTCGAACGTGCGCAGGGTGATCAGCTGCGAACCGGGTCCCTCGCCCTCGCGGTAGCCCAGCAGCAGGTCGATGACCTCGCGCAGCATCGGCTCGCGCTCGATCGTGGCCGCGTCCAGCACCAGCATCCAGGGCAGCGTCTCGTAGAGCGCGGAGGCCGCGCTCGGGTCGTAGTGCAGCCCGGCGCACAGGATGCGGCTCACGTCACCGCCGCCGCCGATGCTCAGGTCGTCCGACGTGCCCGGCCGGCGCGAGGCCAGCAGGGTGCGCAGCGGGACGCCGGGGCGGCCCGGTCGGTCCGACAGCCGGTGCGCCACCCCGGTGGGGAAGATCGCGAGGTCGCCCTGGAGCAGGTGGGCGGGCGGGCCAGCGGGGCCCTCGATCCAGCAGTCGCCCTCGGCCACGTAGTGCAGGACCGCGCACTTGCTCTCCGTGTCGCCCTCGATCGACCACGGGGAGCCCAACCGCCACCAGCTGTGGAACACCCCGGTGAGCCTGATCGGCCGCAGCAGCTCGCTCAGCAGGTCGTCGCCCGTCTCCACCTGTTCCGACAATTCGCACTTCCTCGTGTCCACACCCACACGCAATCATACCGACCGGGTGGGGTGCGGGCATTTGACCGGACCGCGCTTCGGTGCGGAGGAATTCGTGAACGATGAACATCGTACGCGGTTCCCGGATGGTGTAACGTAATAAGTTTTAGCCTTCGTCGGCGGGTTCCGCGTGCCGGACGAGGGTGTTCACCCGGCGGTCGCCGCTCGTTCACCCCCTGGACCGGCGGTGGTGGCGCGCGGCACCCCCTGCTGAACCGGTCGGCGGCGGCGCGCGACCGGCGGGCCGGCGGGGTCCCCGGTGCGGCCGCGCGAATGAGCGGCGGTCGATTTTCCCGGTGGGTGGATATCACCCCGGCCGCGCCGTTCCCTTTCCGGGGAAACGCCGCGCGCCACCTCCCCGGCCGCACACGCACGGTTACCGGGAACCCGCTCCGGGGTCCGCGAACGCGCGGAGGGCCGCCGGGAACG